>JAOUEA010000149.1 GCA_029858935.1 Actinomycetota bacterium | reverse complement strand
ACCGTGCCGTCGGGCTTGAGGTCGCGATATTCGGCGTTGAACGCCTGTCTCGTGCGGATCGACGCCTCCCAGGCTTCGCGAACCCTCGGGAGGTCGTCTGGATGCATCGAATCGAACCAGAGCTGCGGATCGGCCAGGTAGTCGCCGGGGCGATACCCGAGGATCTCGCTGGAGTTCGGACTCACGTAGAGGCTGCGCGGGCTGAGCTCGTCGGAGTCGACGTAGACGATCACGGGCAACCGCTCCACGAGCGCGCGGTACCGAGCCTCCGACCGTTCTGCTTGCGCTTCGGCGAACCGCTCCGTCGTGACGTCCTCGGTGAAACTCTGTCGGTATCGCACGTGGCCGTCCTCGTCGCGCACCGGGGACGACGTCTCGCGCAGCCAGCGCCATCCTCCGTCACGATGCAGGAAGCGGTACTCGGCCTGGAAGCGTTCCCTGTTCTCCACCGCCGTGGCCCAGCGCGCTTGAACGTCGGCGACCTCGTCGGGATGCAGGCGGGACATCCACAGGGTGGGGTGCGCGACCAGCTCGACCGGACGGTAGCCGGAGATCTCCTCGATGCGCGGACTGGCGTAGAGAACGGCCGCGGCGGGCTCATTCGTGAGCAACACGACCGCTGCCGGCGAGTCCTCGACGATGCGCCGATACAGCGCCTCGTTATGCGGGAACGCGAGCCTTTCCGTCACGTCGCGCAGGGTAGCGCGGACGCAGCACCCCGGGGAAGGGTGGGCGGCTGCGGATCACCCTCCATCGTGGTGGTAGAGGTCCGTCGCCCGGCGGAGTCGACCGGCGATCTCGCTGCGCAGCGCCGCCGGTGCGAGTACCTCGACATCGGGCGAAAGGGACAGCACGTCGATGGCTGCCGCGTCGATGGTTGCGAGTCGGAACGTCCCCTGGAGCCAGCCGTTGTCGTCGGGTTGCACCGTGCGATCGAGGCGCAGCGGCTGCAGCAGTCCGAGGACCGCGGCGAGACGCCGGCCATGGGGAGAGATCCGGATCGTGGCTCGCCGCGCCGGCCCTGCCCGTCGTGGTTTGGGTTTCCAGTCGGTCGGGTCGGGCAGGCTGTGGCTGAACCCTTCCAGGAGCTGGAACCCCCCTCCGGGGCCTCGAACCGCGTACACGGGGACGCCGGCCGCGGAGAGTTCGTCGATGTCGCGCAGGATGGTCCGCTGGCTGACTTCGAGTTCGACCGCGAGTTGCGCCGCGGTCACGCGGCCTCGACGCTGCAGGATCAGCATGAGTGTCACCAGACGGCCCGCCCGCACACTCCGATGGTGGCAGGCATCGGTATTCATGACAAGAGATGTCACTCAAAGGGGGCTAGGGTGGCTCCCAGTCCGACCGAAGGAGCGATGCACCATGGCTGACGTCGAGGGAACCGGAACGCCCGAGGATCCCTGGATCCTCACCACACCGCCGGGAAAGTCGGAATTCGAGGCCTACCGCGACCCCGAGGCCGATCCTCCGGCGTTGGTGGTCGAGGTCGGCGCCACGCAATTGCGCTACCACCTGTCGTGCATCGAGGACCTTCACGCGATGCTCGCCGAACACGGCGACTGGATGCCGCTGGGCAACAAGGACGAGCAGAAGGAACCCGACGACGGCACGGTCGAGGCTTGGGGTCGATCCGCCGACAATCCCGTCGGAGGCTGGTACGGGCTGAAGAAGGGGCTGCGAGGCCGGTTCGGTAACTACGTCCCCCCGGTCCTCGAGGCCCTCGGTCTGGCTGAGGTCGAACACAACGCCCGCAACAACAGGATGCGAGCGATCGCCTGACCGCGGTCAGCAACGATCCGCGCCGGCCTGAGCCCTCGGCGGGCCGGGCACCACCCTGGAGCTGTCAGCGCGCGTGCGGTGCGCGGAGCTTGATCGCGGTCCGAGCCACCATGAGTGCGGCGACCGCGACGAGCGCGGCGCCGATGATCACCTTGCTCGGGTCGACGGCGGGACGCCAATCGACCTCGTCGCCACGGATCACGTAGGCCCCCGCGGGGCGGGCGTTCAGACCGAAGCCGCTGCCGTTGCCCTTGCCTTCGCCCTCGGGACCCTCTCCGCCCCCTCCTCCGGCGGCGCCTTGCACCCTGGCGGCGGGGATGACGGTCACGCCGTTCTTCTCGTAGGGCTCTCCGAACACCCGCCGGACGGTCAAGGAGTCCTTGGCCTGCTCGATCGTGTGCCGGACGTCGTTCACGGTCTCTGCCATCGTCGACCTCCCTGCTCTGCTCGACGCTTCCAGCGAACCACGCCGGCGAGCGCTCGAACAGGCCGAAGGCCCGTCGTCGACCGGGCCCCTTCGCCGCGGCCAGGTTCTCGGTCCGCGATGCGGCGGCGACGTCCGTCGGGAACATCGTGGTTCCCGGGTCGGTTCCCGAGGCCACAAGGAAGAGCGAGGGGAGCGGGACATGAAGGTCGGCATCGTCGGCACCGGCACCGTCGGACGAACGCTCGCGCACGGGTTCTTCGACAAAGGCCATGACGTCGCGATCGGCACCCGCGACGTCGACGCGCTGATGGCTCGCGCCGAGCCTGACGCGATGGGCGATCCTCCATTCGCCCAGTGGAGGCTCGAGCACCCCTCGATCGGGGTCGTGACCCAGCCCGAGGCCATGCGCCACGGCGAGATCGTCATCAACGCCACGGCCGGAGCAGCCTCCGAGGCGGCGTTGGGCTCGGGTGCCGAGCACCTGGCCGGCACGATCGTGCTCGACGCGTCCAACCCGATCGACCACGCGTCGGGATGGCCGCCGAGCCTGTTCGTCGCCAACACCGATTCCCTCGGCGAGCGGCTGCAGGCCGCGTTCCCCGAGGCGCGGTTCGTGAAGGTCTGGAACACGATGACCGCGGCGCTCATGACCGATCCGGGCGGCCTCGCCGGCGGCGATCACACGATCCCGCTGTGCGGCAACGACCAGGCCGCCAAGGACGAGGTCGCTGAGCTCCTCAGATCGTTCGGCTGGCGCGACATCCTCGACCTCGGCGACATCACGGGCTCCCGCGCGATGGAGGCCTACCTGTTGCTATGGCTTCGAGGGATGGGGTCGTTCGAGACCGGGATGTTCAACACCAAGTTCGTGCGGTAGGCGCGGACCTGAACCTCGAGCGCAAGGGCGTAGGCTCAGACCTTCGGCGATGAGGGCGCGGCCTGGACGTACCAGAGGTCCAGTACGCATGGAGCAGGAAATGCCATGAACGTGCCGTGCCGTTCGATGCAGGCAGCCGCGCCCGACCGACCGAGTAGGGTCTCGAAAATGGACATCGATCGCGACGCGCCGGCCACCGCGCAGGGCGAGATCCAGATCACGGCCTCGCCGGAAACCGTGTGGGCGGTGATGGCCGACCTCCGAGGTTGGCCCACATGGCACGCAGACGTGAAGTCGATGGACGTCGACGGTCGACTGGAACCGGGGACGACGTTCCGCTGGAAGTCAGGGTCGGCTTCGTTGGTCTCGACCCTTCAGGCCGTCGAGGAACCTCGAGAGATCGGCTGGACCGGGAAGACGATGGGCATCCACGCCGTGCACGTGTTCACGTTCGAGCCGATGGACGGCGGCACGCATGCGCGATCGGCCGAGTCGTTCCGAGGCCTCATCCCGAGCATCTTCAGGCAGTACAGCCGGAACGTCCTGCAGCGCGGCATCGACGGCATGCTTCGGTCGCTGAAAGCCGAGGCCGAGCGCCGGTCTGCCGCTGCGAACGCCTGAGCTTCGTCACGACGCGCGGCAGAGCACTCGAGCAAACAGCCTTTCGGCTTATTGACCCCTGTTGCGCCGAAGGGTAAACGGGGGCAGGCCGACGTGAGAGGAGCCGACGATGCCGAAGACGACCGCCTCGATCGTGGTGCTGACGAGCCTGGTGGTCGGGGCCTTCGGCTTCAACGCGATCGCGGACACCACGAGCACAGGACGGACGCTCGCCCAACGGGTGACCTCGCTCGAGGCCAGTGCCGAACGGCAACGTCGGGCGATCGACAGCCTCCGCGACGAGAACGCCCAACAGCAGCTGCAGATCAGGCGCCTGCTCGCGTTCCGCACCGATGCGAACGAACGGCTCGCCACGCTCGATCGGCGAACCGGGAAGCTGAGCGGCCGAGGCGTGTACTCGGGTCCGGTCGACAACCATCAGGTCCAGATCGGTGCCGATCCGGCCGAGTGCGCCGGCGAGGTGGCGAAGTGGAACGCAACTGGGTCCTCGCTCGGGTGCGTCCTGCCGGCTCCCTGAACGAAGCGTGTGGAGGCCCCCACACGCGGGAGGAGTGGCTCATACTGAGCCCGAAACCATGGTCCAGAACACGTTCGGGGGCCTCGGCGGTGACGACGTCGCGCGTGACGATCGCATCTTGGTGCTCACCCGGGCGGTCGCGCTCGTGGTCATCGCGATCCTGATGACCGCTTGGGTCGTGCTGTTCGTCTGGCCGGAGCAGACCGATCGGCGGTTCGCGTGGACGATCGAGCCGACGATGACGCCGATGCTCATGGGCGCTGGGTACGGCTCGGCCGCCTACTACTACGGGCGGGTGCTGCTCGGGCGCCGCTGGCATCTGGTCTCGCTCGGGTTCTTGCCCACGACGCTGTTCACCTGGATGCTGCTGGCCGCCACGTTCCTGCACTGGGACCGGTTCCATCACGGCACGTTCGCGTTCGACCTGTGGCTCTGGGTCTACGTCGTCACCCCGTTCCTGGTGCCTGCCGTGTGGTGGACGAACCGCCGCCACGACCCCGGCGTGCCCGACCCCGACGACCCCCCGTTCCCGGGGTGGGTGCCGATCGCCCTGCGGATCGCAGGCGCGTTCATGCTGGCGCTCGCGACGTGGCTCTACGTTCTTCCCACGAACGCGATCGAACGCTGGCCATGGGCGTTGACGCCGCTGACCGCGCGCACGGTGGCCGCCTTCGTTGCGCTGCCGGGCGTCGCATGGCTCGTGATCGCCGCCGACCGTCGATGGTCGGCCGCCAAAGCGATGGTCGAGACCGTCGCGATCGGGCTCGTGTTCCTGATCGTGGCGGTGGTCAGAGCCTGGGACCAGTTCGACCACTCGAACCCGCTCAGCCTGGTCTACGTCGCCGGACTCGTCGGAACGCTCGCGGCGATCGTCGTCGGCTACGCCCTCATGGAGTGGCGCCGGCACGGCATGGTGCGCGCCTAGATCGTCTCGCGCGCCGGCAGATGCGAAACCAGCACGGCAAGGACTGGAAGACGACGTCAGGTCTTGGCTCGAGCGGCGAGGGAGGCCAGGAAGCCCTCGGCCGCTCCTCGCACCACACGCTCGAACATGATCCGATCCACGACCCGGCCGAGCGCCCCGTACCTGAGCGCGTAGGCGACCTGGTTCTCGACGTGGGTCGACTCGCCGTTGGGCTCGAGCGTCACGGTTTGCTCGGCGGTCGCGAGGAACGGGAAGTTCGAGTCTCGGGCAGCCCAGGCGATCGCACGTCCCTCGTCCCATCGGGTCACGACGTGGGTGGCATGACGGATCCCCATCGGCGACTTCAGGCCGACCCGTCGGGTGGTTCCGATCCCCTCGTGCTGGTCGGATGTGTATTCCGAGGAGTCGTAGCCGGACTCCCAGTCGGCGTATGAGTCGAGGTGGCTGAGGATCGGCCAGATGCGCTGAGCGGGGACGGGGATCACTGCGGCTCGGGTCACGAGGGTCATCCGGTCTCCCTCCCCCGCGGTTTTCAGCGCGACCAGACGTGCCCAAAGCGTAGACCGAC
>JAOUEA010000148.1 GCA_029858935.1 Actinomycetota bacterium | reverse complement strand
ACGCCTGAGCGATGACGAGCTAGGTGCCCCGGTGAACGAATACTGGACGGTCGCCGGCGTGTTCGGCCACATCGCGTTCTGGGATGCCCGAGTGCTGGCGCTCGCGGACAAGTTGGAGCGCGGCGTGGCGTTCTCGGCGACCGACACCGAGCCGGAGGACGTCGATTGGATCAACGACGCTTCGCGGCCGCTGATCCACGCGGTGCCACCGCGCGAGCTCGCCCGCTTGGCGTTGCGGATCGCCGAGGACACCGATGCCCGGGTGGCGACCCTTCCGCTCGATCGCCTCTGGCCGAACGACCCGGACAGTCCGCTCTATGCCGCCCGCGCGTCGCACCGAGGCGAGCACCTCGATGAGGTGGAGGCAGCCCTCTCGGCTCGATCAGCCGATGCCCGCCCGTGACCTCGCCCTTCGACGGACACATCGGCCGGTGAACGTGCGCGGAGGCACGCGGTGGTTCGGCAACGGCATGCTGCTTCCGCTCGAGTTGCGTGACGAACGCCGTTTCGACGACGGCATGGTCTTCGTGCGGTCCCGCCCACGCGAGCGGCGGGCTGAGCCACGTCGGAGACGCCGGGATCGCCAGGAACGCCCTCAGTCGGACCCTCGCCGCACGCGATAGGTCGCATCGATGAACTGCCCGAGCCGCTCGAGCGCGACGAGCGTGAGATCGGACGCGAGCAGTCGTCGAGGAAACAACGGCGCACCGGCGCCGAGCGTGACCGGCGCGATGCTGAGCTGGATCTCGTCGAGCAGGCCGGCCTCGGCGAACTGCGCGGCCAGCACGCCACCGCCGACGATCCACACGTTGAGGCCGCCTGCGGCATCGACCATGGCTGGATGCACCGCGGCGACCGATCCGCGCACGAACCGCACGTCGGCTCCCTCGATCACCGGCAGATCGCGTTCGGAGAAGACCCAGCACGGCTTCGAGCCGTAGAAACCGTTCCACTTCTCGGGGTGCTCGACGAGGTCTTCGTGCTCGACGACCCACTCGAAGGTGCTCGAGCCCATCGCCATCGCGCCGACCTCGTCGAAGAACCGGGCGAACCGGGCCTCGTGCCCTTCGTCGTCGCCGCCCGCCGGCACGTCGAAGAGCCACTGCAGGCTGTGATGCTCGTCGGCGATGAATCCGTCGATGCTGGTCGCGGTGAAGAAGAGGGTCTTCGCCATCGGGACAAGCCTGGCATAGCTCACCCTGAGCCGAGAGGCAGGACCTCCGCTCTCTGTCACGTTGTCGGCCGCCCGCACGACGGTATCGTCAGCGAGCGAGAGGAGCAGCGATGGACGACGAGCGCATCGACCGGCTCGCAGGGATCCTGCGGCAGGCCGCCGAGACACATCACGCCGTGTGGGCGATCACCGACGGCGCCCACGACGACTGGGCCACCTGGTACTCGGATTGGCTGGTGAGCTTGTCGCACCTGCCCGACGCGCTGGGGGCCACCCCGGTCCGGTCCGAGCTGACGCACGCCCTCGTGCAGGTCGACCGTGACTACCGCTCGAGCGGAAGCGATCAGCCGTGGGATCGCTGGTACGCGGAACGGCTTCTCACCCGATTCGGCACCTGAGCACGCGTCGAACCTTCCCCCTCAACCCCGATCCTCGCCCTGGACAACCGTCTGATCGCCGCCCATCCTGAACAGACCACGATGGGAAGGGGTCGAGGATGGCGCCCGATGCGGTGATCGATCGGGGTCTCGATGCCACGACGCTCGACACCGGCGCGCAGGCTCGCATCCCGCCACCTGCGGGGGACGAGCCCCGTCGGCCGCGGCCCGTCGGCAGATGGTTCATCGTGATCGCCGCCGCCGTGCTGCTCGTCGCCGGACTCGAGCGGCTGCGTGAGGAGCCGGCGGCTCAGATCGACCCGCCTCGAGCACTCACCAGCATGCCGACCGGGGCGCTGATCTCGTCGAACGACGGCACCCGCGCCTGGCCGCCGCCGATCTCGGCGACGGTCTTCCAGGGAGACCTACTTCGCACCTCGAAGGTCGCCCTTCCCGCGATCGAGGGAGCGGTGGACTGGGATTGGTCCCCCGACCTCACGCACCTGCTTTGGCTCGAGCAGATCGCCCCGAGGGAGCCAGACCACTCCCTCGTGATCGGAGGCATCGACGGAACGGAGCCGGTCGTCGTCGCTCGGGTCGACGGATCCACCGCGTACCGGGGCCGGGCGTGGTCAGCCGATGGGTCGCGCGTGGCGTTCGCGATCTGGGTCGACGGCATCACGCAGGTGCACGTCGCGGACGCGGCGACCGGCGAGACGCGAACCGTCCGCCGATGGGACGACACGGTGCACGTCGACGTCGACTGGGCACCCGACGCCTCCCGGCTGGTGCTAGCCATAGCGGAAGGTCCCGACGCCGGCGTCATGACGATCGCCCCCGACGGCACCGAGCCGGAGCGCGTCTCGAACCTTCCCGCCTATCGAGTGGCGTGGTCACCGATCGACCCGTTGCTGGCGGTCGAGGCAGCAGGGCCGGCCGAGGCTTCGTCGGGTGTGTGGCTGATCGACCTTCGGGCCGGGACCGAGCGCCGCCTCTCACCGGCCGATGTGGTCGACCTCGGCCCGACCTGGTCGCCCGACGGCGGATGGATCGCCTTCAGCCGCGACTCGACGCCAGACCGGCCGTCGGAGCAGCCACAGGTGGGCACGGCGGTGTTCCTCATGCGGGCCGATGGCACCGACGTCCGCCCGGTGAGTCTTCCGACCGATCGAGGCTGGCACGAAGTCTGGGACTGGCTGCCAGAAACGCCACCTGTGAACGCGGTGACGGCGCCGACTTGACAACATCGTGCCCCGACTCTATAACCTTTCTGTTCTAGAAAGTAAAGGTTATCGATGGCGGTCGACCAGCTCGATGTGGTGTTCGGTGCACTCGCCGATCCAACGCGGCGCGCGATCCTGACGCGCCTCACGCACGGCGAGGCGACGGTCGCCGAGCTGGTCGCGCCCTTCGAGGTGTCGCAACCGGCGATCTCGCGCCATCTCAAGGTGCTCGAGCGAGCCGGGCTGATCTCCCGCACGCGCCGGGCGACGGCGCGACTCAGCCATCTCGAGGCCGAGCCTCTGAGACAGGCGACCGTGTGGCTGGCCGGCTACCGCGAGTACTGGGAAGAGAGCTACGAGCGGCTCGACGAGCTGCTCGCAGCCATGCAGGACGACGAGACGGGAAGGAACACGTCATGACCGAGATGAAGGTGACCGCCGAGCCCGGCGTTCCCCAGGTGCTGACCGAGCGGGCACTCGACGCCCCGCGCGAGCTCGTGTACCGCGCGTTCACCGAGCCCGACCTGCTCCTGCAGTGGCTCGGACCGCGACGACTCACGATGACGATCGACCACTACGACCTGCGCCACGGCGGCACGTGGCGCTACGTGCACTCCGACGACGACGGCAACGCCTACGGCTTCCACGGCGTCTTCCACGGCGAGCCCTCGCTCGACGGCATCGTGCAGACCTTCGAGTTCGAGGGCGCGCCCGGCCACGTCTCGATGGACACCGTGGTCTTCGAGGAACACGACGGCGGCACGATCGTGCGAACGAACTCCGTGTTCCAGTCGGTCGAGGCTCGCGACGCGATGGTGCAGTCGGGCATGGCCGACGGCATGACCCAGGGCTACGAGCGCCTCGACGAGCTCGTCGCCAAACTGGTCGCGAACAGCTGACCGAGCGAACGACCTGAGGAGGTCCACCGATGCAGAAGATCACGCCGTTCCTGTGGTTCGACGACCAGGCCGAGGAAGCTGCGAACTTCTACGTGTCCCTGTTCGAGGACTCCGAGATCACGAGCGTCACCCGCTTCCCTGAAGGCAGCCCCGGCAACGCCGGGCAGGTCATGACGGTCGGCTTCACGCTCGCGAGCCAGGAGTTCACGGCCCTGAACGGCGGGCCGCAGTTCCCATTCACCGAAGGTGTGTCGTTCTTCGTTCGGTGCTCGGATCAGGAGGAGGTCGACCGCTTCTGGGATCGGCTCACCGACGGCGGCGAGGAGAGTCAATGCGGATGGCTCAAGGACCGGTACGGCTTGAGCTGGCAGATCGTGCCCGACCGGCTGGGCGAGCTGCTGAGCGATCCCGACCCCTCACGCTCGCAGGCAGCCATGCAGGCGATGTTGCGGATGCGCAAGATCGACATCAAGGCGATGGAAGACGCTGCGAGCGCCGCGTGAGCCGGGGGTGGTAGCACTCGCGAAGTTCGGGTGGCCTCCCAGGCGCGGGGCCGCAACAGCCAGGGGAGACTGTGCGCATGCGTTGGGATCGAGTGATCGTCGGAGTAGGGTTCGCCTTGCTGTCGATGGCTGCTTCCACATTGGTCGTCGGCATCGAGGATCGGCCGTGGCTGACGCTCGTGACGCTTGGGCTCGGCGCGCTCTTGCTCGTCCTCGGCCTCGTGCGCGCCCGCGACCGCACGACCGAGTCGGGCCTCGTCCGTGATTCGGTCCGGGGCGAACGCGTCGCGCGTTTCACCTTCATCGCGCTGATGGCGCTGGGCGGCGTCGCCGCCGTGGTCGCGGTCGTCGTGGCGATCGGCGAAGCCCAGGGGCACGCGATCGTGCACCTGCTCACGGGGGCAGTCAGTCTCGCACTGTTCGCGGCACTTGCCTTCCCGTGGCATCCGGAAGCCGGCTCGGGCACCGCGATGCTGCGAGGCATCGTGCTCACGCTCCTGGCGCTCGGCGCCTTCGGATCGTTCGTCGAGTCGCTCGGCGGTGCGGGCTTTGACGCCGCGAACAGCGCTCGCCGATTGCCTGCACTCGCCCGGTTGCACGACGTGGGGCTGGCCTTCGGCGCCTTCGGCTTGGCGGGTGTGCTGATCGGCCTCGTCACCGCAATCGTGGTGCTGATCGGGTGGGCGATGCACCGCCGAGCCTGGGCGTCCTGACCGTGGAGCGACGGCGATCGGACATCGGACCTGAGGAACCGGCGGGCCATCACGGCCCGCCGGTTGCCTCGTTTCCCGCCTAGACGTTCCAGTTCAAGACGGCGTTCTTGACCTTCGTCGAGAGGCCGCTGAACAGGCCCTTCGACGGCGAATCGAATGCCATCGCTTTCGCGATGCCCTTCGAGTTCGTGCCCGTCATCTGGGTGAAGAAGAGCAAGTGACGCATCGAGTGGGCCGGCACCTTGAACCGGTACTCGACGGTGAAGCAGCCGCTGCCAAGATCGTTCACGATCGTCTTCGGGGCCTGCCGCGCGTTCTTGCCGAACAGGATGAACCCGAGGACCGGATCGCTAGGCGTCGTGGCGTCGTCGCTCGACACGACCCACCGATCGGTGAGCTCGTACGTGGTGTCGCCGTCGCTCGTGGCTCGAACCGCCTCGCTCCCGTCGGAACCGAGGTTGGAGTCCCACATCACGGTGAGCTGCTTCTTCGACGTCGACCGGTTGTCGAACGAGATCAACGACCTGAGCGTTGGACTCGACGAGAGGGCCCGCTCTGCGCGGGTGATGCGCACGCCGCTGACCTTGCGGCCGCGAACGAGCACGTCGTCGCCCTTGATCGCCAAGGTCCCGTCGAGGTCGGGGATGTCGTCGCCGTTGACGCTCACCATCAGCCCGTCGTCGAACGCGTCGCTGATCGCGTGGTCCGGACCGAAGGCGCCGTCGCTGACCGGAGTGAACCCTCGGTCGCTCGTCTCGCACGCGCTGCCATCGTTGCGCATGTCCCAGAAGGTAGGCCCTCCGCCGCGAACCTCGATCCCCGAGACCACCGGTAGGCGAGTCA
>JAOUEA010000147.1 GCA_029858935.1 Actinomycetota bacterium | reverse complement strand
CGCACGCCGCATCGCCGTGGATCCGGCCGGAGTAGCTCAGTCGGCAGAGCGCCTCCATGGTAAGGAGGAGGTCAGGGGTTCGATTCCCCTCTCCGGCTCCACTTGCATGGCCGGACCGGAAGGATCTCCGAGCGCGCAACGTTGGCACCCCCGAGACGACTCATCTGGGAGGCGACGACGTGAGCGACGAGTTCGACGTGATCGTGATCGGAGCGGGGCCGCCGGGGGAGAACGCGGCGGGCCGGAGCGTGGATGCGGGCATGCACGTCGCGATCGTCGAGTCGCGACTCGTCGGGGGCGAGTGCTCGTTCTGGGGGTGCATCCCGAGCAAGACCCTGCTGCGGCCGGGCGACATCGTCGCGGCGGCGAAGCGGGTTCCCGGCGCCGCCGAGGCGATCACCGGGCCGATCGACGCAGCTGCAGCGTTCGGCCAACGCGACTACATGACGAGTTCATGGAGCGACCACACGCAGACGCCGTGGCTCGAGTCGAAGGGCATCGAGCTGGTGCGAGGTCACGGCCGTCTCGCGGGCGAGCGTGTGGTCGAGGTGGAGACCGAGTCCGGACCGCGGCGCCTTCACGCCGCCAAGGCCGTCGTGCTGGCCAACGGCACGACTCCCGTGATGCCTCCGATCGACGGACTGGACGGCGTGGAGGCATGGGACAACCGCGATGCGACCTCGACGAGCACCGTGCCTCGCCGGTTGCTCGTGCTCGGGGGCGGCGCGATCGGTGCGGAGCTGGCCCAGGCATTCGAACGGCTGGGGTCGGAGCAGGTCACGGTGGTCGAGGGCGGCCCGCGTCTGCTGGCTCGAGAAGAGCCCTTCGCCGGGCACGAGCTCGAGGAGGCCTTCGAGTCCGAAGGCATCGCCGTTCGAACGGGCGTGACGGCCGAAGCAGCGTTCCGCGACGAAGGCGGGGTGCACCTGCGCCTCAGTGACGGCACCGAGGTCGCAGGCGACGAGTTGCTCGTCGCGGTCGGACGCCGCGCCAATACCCGAGACGTCGGGCTCGACAGCGTCGGGTTCGATACGTCCCAGCGGCTACAGGTCGACGAGCGGCTGCGGGTGCGTGGCGTGCCGGGGGAGTGGTTGTACGCCGTCGGCGACGTGGCAGGGCTCGCGCAACTCACGCACATGGGCAAGTACCAGGGCCGCGTCGTGGGCGACGTGATCGCCGGGCGCGACGTCGTGGACGAGTCCGATCACCGGGCGGTGCCGCGGGTGACGTTCACCGATCCGCAGGTTGCGGCGGTCGGCCCGACCGAGGCCGAGGCTCGCGAGGCAGGGCTCGAGGTTCGGGTGGTCACGGTCGGGACCGGTGATGTCGCGGGGGCCTACGTGCGGGGCAACGACATCAAGGGCACGAGCCAGCTCGTGGTCGACGAGTCCAGGGGCGTGATCGTGGGGGCGACCTTCACCGGCCCCGACGTGCAGGAGATGCTGCACGCGGCCACGATCGCGATCGTCGGCGAGGTGCCGCTCGACCGACTCTGGCATGCGGTGCCGTCGTTCCCGACCGTGAGCGAGGTGTGGCTCCGGCTTCTCGAGGCCTACGGGCTGTAGGAACCAGGTTCCCTCCCGCTCCGGTGGATCGTCCGCACCGCCTGGCCCGAGCACGGTAGCCTGCACCCCGTGTCGGTCACTCGCATCGCAGTCACGATGTCGCTGGTCGCCGGACTCGCCGGCGCGGCGCAGGCATCGGTCAGCGGTGCCCTCGGCAAGCGGGTGGGCAGCGTGCAAGCGGCCGCGTTCGGCGCGATCGTCGCCGCGGTGTTGCTCGTCGGGCTCGCGGTCGTCTCCGGCAGGGGTCCCGGCATCGCCGACGTGTTCCGACAGCCGCTGTGGCTGTTGATCTCCGGGGTGTTCGGGGCAGGGATCGTGCTGACGCTGGCCTACGCTCCACCCCGCATCGGAACCTTCGCGACCGTGGCCCTGATGATCGCGGGGCAGCTGCTCGCCGGTGCCGCCATCGATGCCTTCGGGTGGCTCGGTACCGACCGCATCCCCGTGACCGCCACGAGACTGATCGGTCTCGCTCTGCTGACCGCGGGGGCTGCGCTCACCCTGAGGCGCTGATCGTCGCCCGCGCCTTCCTCGCGCCCTGCAGGGTTGGTCCGAACTGCTCGAGCGCGAGATCGATCGTCGTTTGCGACGGCGCCACCTGCAGCTCCGTTTCGAGCTGGCGTTCCAGCGTTCTGTACACCTGGAGCGCCCGTGCCCGGTTCCCTTCGGCGAGATGGGCACGCATCAACGCGAGATGCGCGGATTCCCGAAGGGGCTCGGCCTGCACCGCCAGCAATCCGGACTGCACCGCCTGCGCGTGCTCGCCGAACGCGCTCAGCTGCTCCGAGAGCCGTTCGAGGGCATGGATCCTGAGATCGCGGAATCGCTCGCGGTCGAACTCGAGCCATTCGTCGTCCCAATCGGGCAACAGATCGACGCTCAGCGAGGGGATGGCCGTGCGAGCGCCGTCGATCTCCAGCCGATCCCGAAGGATGAGATGTGCGAGCGATTCGCTGTCACGCAGGTCGATCGAGAGGTGAGTGGCCGCTCGAAGCCCCGAGACGGTCGATGTCACGATGCCGGGGAACGAGTGTCGAAGACGCCACAACGCGCTCCGAACGTTGGCCAGGGCATGGTCGTGCTCGATCTCAGGCCACAGCACGCCGGCGATGTGCGCCCGTCGCACGGGCTCGCCGCGGAGGGCCAGCAACACGACGAGACGTTGCGCCGGCGTCGGCACGATCGGTCGTTCGTCGCCCCGGACCATCTCGAAGCAACCGAGCACGTGCAGGCGGGCCGCCCCCGCCTCGACTGCCCCCTTGTCCAACGGTTGTGCCCGCATCACGGATCACCGCTCTCCTTCAGGGGGGAAGTCCCGAAGCGACGATGACCCGGGTCGGAAGCGGGCTCGCCGTCCGGAGTGCTCGCGCCACCGGTGCAACACGTACACGAGCGTTCTACCGCAGGGCAACCCCGCCGCGCAAGGGCCCGATGGCCCACAGTCGGCAGGCCATCGCGGGATCGAGTCGTTCACGCTCTCGTCACGGTCGAGGAACGGCCCGAACACCCCCCCGTAACGCCCGCTGGCGACGATGGCATCGGTGGCCGGGGACGCCGCCCCGCCTTCGGCGGAGACCCTTCGGAAGGGGGAACGGATGGATACCTCGAGGAAGCGGGCCCGCAGACGCGGGCTCGGAGTATTCGCGGCCGTCGGTGCGCTCGCGATCTACATGGTGGTCTCGGCCGTGCCGGCGAGCGCCGCCGTCGCGTGCGCCGTAACCGGCGTGAGCCCCGACCAGACGATGACGGTGACGTTGAGCAACGACGCGGACGCGGTCACGATCGACGTCAACGGGGCGAATATCGAATACAACAACACCCCGTGCATGCCGGCCGCGCCGACGGCCGACATCTCCACGATCGTGGTGAACGCAGACTCGCTCGTCCAAGTCGAGGCGCAAACCGTGACGATCGATGGTTCCGGTGGCGACTTCACAGCATCCATCACGGTGAACGCCGGTGCTGGCAACGACACCGTCAACGTGAACGACACCTCGGGTGCCGATCCGATCACGGTCGATCTCGGTGACGGCAACGACACGTTCACGACCAGTTCGGCCGCCGGCGGCGTGACCGTCAGCGGTGGCGCTGGCGACGACGGGATCACCGGCGGTGACGGCGACGACACGCTCAACGGCGACGACGGCGCCGACACGATCGACGCCGGCGACGGCGCCGACACGGTCAACGGTGGCGCGGGCGACGACACCATCAATGGCGGGGCCGGAAACGACTCTTCCACCCTGAACGGTGGCACGGGCAACGACACCATCAACGGTGGCGCCGGCGACGACACCTTGAATGGTGACGCCGGCGACGACACCCTCAACGGTGACGCCGGTCGGGACGCGATCTCGGGTGGCGCCGACAACGACACCCTCAACGGTGGGGACGGAGCCGACTGGCTCGCTCCGGGCGAAGGGGACGACGATGTCGATGGCGGCTCTCACAAGGACACCGTCTCGTTCGCCGACGCTACCGAAGCGGTTGACGTCGACCTGAGCGATGGCACGGCGTCGACGGGGCTCGATGACGATCTGGTCGACCTCGTCGAGAACGTGGAGGGTTCGGCTTTCGTCGACACCATCCGCGGCACCGACAGGAACAACGACATCAGCGGCGGCAAGGGCGGCGACGCCGTCCGAGGCGCCGGTGGTGACGACAACATCCACGGTGGCGGAGGCAGGGACAGCCTGCGCGGCGGCGCCGGTGACGACGATCTGTTCGGTCAGGGTGGCGCCGACGCCCTGTTCGGCGGCCCGGGCACCGATCTCTGCAAGGGAGGCAAGGGGAAGGACACGACCAAGGGCTGCGAGTGAGCCCAGCTCGTCCTCGCGACCCGGAAGGGCCGGCCCATCGGGCCGGCCCTTCCTCTTGCCCGGGCGACCTCGAGGCCGTCGATCGCTGACGGTTCATGCCATCCGGCGGGTGCCGTAGGTAGACTGCTACTCCGAACACGCACGGCGGCGTAGCTCAGAGGTAGAGCAAGCGGCTCATAATCGCTGTGTCGGTGGTTCGAGTCCACCCGCCGCTACGACATACACATTCCCCGACCCCACACCACGGCGATCTCGAAGACGATGTCGGATATCCAACCCCCCAGCCGTCGACTCAGCTATGCGATCGCCGCCGCGGTCGTCGTGCTGGTCGTGGCGGTCGTCATCGTGAGCGTGCGTTCCAACAGCGCCGGGGTCGCCGATCCGAGCGGCGTGGCCTCGCTCCCGGCGCCGACCGGTCCGGAAACGGTGACCGTGGTCGCCGTCGGCGACATCGCGTGCGACCCCGCGAGCTCGGGATTCAACGACGGTGTCGGCTCCACCGTGAGCTGTGGGCAGCTCGCCACCTCGGATCTCGCGCTGGCACTCGACCCCGATGCCGCGCTCCTGCTCGGCGATATCCAGTACGAATGTGGCGGCTATGAGGCGTTCCTCGAGTCGTTCGACCCCTCGTGGGGGCGGCTGAAGGCGATCACGCACCCGGTTCCCGGCAATCACGAGTACGTGGCCACGGGCACGACCGGGACGGGCACCGACTGCTCGAGCCTGCCCGATGCCGCGGGCTACTACCGGTACTTCGGGGCAGCCGCCGGCGATCCGGCGCAGGGGTGGTACAGCCTCGACATCGGCGCGTGGCACGTGATCGCCCTCAACTCGAACTGCGCCAAGGTCGGGGGGTGCGGCAAGAACTCGCCCCAGGGCAAGTGGCTGGCCTCCGATCTGGCGGCCGACGAGTCGCGGTGTTCCCTCGCCTTCTGGCACTTCCCGCGGTTCAGTTCCGGCCATCACGGCAACACCGAAGCGCTGTCGGCGATCTGGGAGCTGCTCGACGACGCCGGGGTCGACGTCGTGCTCGCCGGTCACGACCACGACTACGAGCGTTTCGCGCCGCTCGACGCGGCCCAACAACCTCGTCCCGACGGCATCACGTCGTTCGTGGTCGGCACCGGAGGCAAGAGCCTACGGCCGTTCGAGGTCGAGGAAGCCGGCAGCGAGATCCGAGTGGCGGACACGTTCGGGGTGCTCTCGTTGGCGCTGGGTGAGGACTCGTTCGGGTGGCAGTTCCTGCCGGCCTCGGGCGAAACCGCCCTCGACGAAGGCACTGGTGCATGTCAATGAACGTTGGGCTATGCTCGGGTCTTCCCCGAGCGTCATCTACAGGTCTTCCCCAGCGATCCTGTCGCGAGTCGGACGAAGAAGCGAGGGAGCGACGACGTGAGTCGGGCGGGGGAGTACCCCCGGCCCCGTGAG
>JAOUEA010000146.1 GCA_029858935.1 Actinomycetota bacterium | reverse complement strand
GGGTCGGGCTCGGCGAACACGTGTCGCAAGGCCGAGGCAGGCTCCGGGTCCTCAGCGCTCCACGCGGCGGCCAGTGCCTGTTCGATCTCCCCCTTCACGGAGGCACGCATCTCCTCGGCTCCAACGTCGTCGAGCAATCCGCCGGCTCGCAGGTACTCGCCGAACACATGGAGCGGATCGTGCCGGCGAGCTTCTTCGACCTCTTCCCTCGACCTGTAGGTCTTGTCGTCGTCGTCGGAAGTGTGCCCGAGGAAGCGGTAGGTCTTGCACTCGATCAGCGTGGGCCCCCCACCGGCGCGTGCGCGGTCGTGCGCTCGCTTCATCGCGGCGTAGCACGCGAGCACGTCGTTGCCGTCGACGACGACACCCGGAAAGCCATACCCCGCCGCGCGATCTGCGACGTCGACGATCGCCATCTGTTTGGACTGCGGCACGCTGATCGCATATTGGTTGTTCTCGCAGACGAAGATCACCGGCAGGCGGTGGATGCCCGCGAAGTTCAATCCTTCGTGCCAGTCTCCTTCGCTCGTGGCGCCGTCGCCGAACCAGCAGCCGACGACCGCGTCCTCCTTCCGGTACTTGATCGCGTACGCGATGCCTGCCGCGTGCGGCACCTGTGTCGCGATCGGGGACGATCCGGTGATCACGCCGAGCTCGCGGTGTGCCCAGTGCGAGGGCATCTGACGCCCGCCGCTCGACGGATCGTCGGCCTTGGCGAAGATGCCCAGGAAGATCTCGTACGGCGTCATGCCGGCCGCCAGCACGACTCCCCCGTCGCGGTAGTACGGGAGCCAGACGTCGATGCCCGTACGCATGGCCCAGGCGGTGCCCACCTGACAGCCCTCGTGTCCCTCCGCCGGCACGACGAACGGAGCGCGGCCCATGCGGTTCTGTCGGAGCGCCGCCTCATCGAGCAGCCGCGCGGTCAGCACGAGTCGATACATCGAGCGGACGTCGTCGTCGGTGAGACCGAGCGCCCCGTGGGGGGTCGGCGCTACCCGTGTGGACACCTAGAGACGCCTTCCTCGCACCGTGCGGCGAGCATACACCGGCACGGGACCGACCCATGGCAGTCGAGATGATACCCCCCCGTGGTATAGTTCGGAACGGCTGGAAGACGATCGAGGAGGCGACGCGTGAAGGACCCGGTGTGCGGTATGAGCGTCGACGAGGGGTCCGCCGCGGCGGCATGGGAGCACGAGGGCACGACGTATCTCTTCTGTTCCGTGGGATGCATGCGGCGCTTCCGAGACGATCCCGAGCACTTCCTGTCGCTCGGCGATGACGAACGACACATGTGAGGGGCGACGATGTACGGCTACGAGATGAACAAGAAGGCGTTGCAGGATCGGCTCAGGCGCATCGAAGGACAGGTGCGCGGACTCCAACGCATGGTCGAGGAGGACAAGTACTGCATCGACATCCTGACGCAGGTGACCTCGGTGCAAGCAGCCCTGCGCGCCGTGGGGATGGGTCTGCTCGACGATCACGTGCGCCACTGCGTCCGTGAGTCGATCGAGCAGGGAAGCGGGGAAGCAAAGATCGAGGAGTTGATGGCGGCCGTCGGCCGGATCGCCGGGAAATGAGCGCCCAAGACGTGACCACCGTGAAGGTCGAGGGTCCTGCGGTCACGCTCGATATCGAGGGCATGACCTGCGCATCGTGCGTGCAGAAGGTCGAGCGGGCGCTTCGAGGGGTGGAAGGCGTCGACCAAGCCTCGGTCAACCTTGCCACGCGGACCGCAAGGGTCGTCGGTTCGAGCGAGCACGATCCAACCGCGCAACTCGAACCACTCGTCGACGCTGTCCGAAGGGTCGGGTACGGCGCGAGCGAACACACGGATCGGCGATCGGCGACCGAGGAGGCGCGCGGGTACGCCGTGCGGCTCGCGGTGGCGGCCCCGCTCACGATCGCCGTGCTGGGCCTGACCTTCGTGTTCCCCCACGCCACCTGGAGCCAGGGGCTCGCGTGGATGCTCGCCACGCCGGTCGTGTTCTACGCGGGGTGGCCGTTCTTGCGCGCCGCCACGAGGGCCGCTCGGCACGGCACGACGACGATGGACACCCTGATCGCCCTCGGGACGCTCGCCGCCTACGGGTACAGCGTGGCTGCCGACCTGCTCGGCCGCCACGACCACTACTACGACACCGCCGTTGTGATCGTGACGCTGATCCTGCTCGGCAAGGTGCTCGAAGCGCGCGCTCGGGCGAGCGCGAGCGATGCCGCCCGCATCCTCCTCGAGCGGGGATCGAAGCACGCCACAGTCCACATCGGCGGCGAAGAGCGCCGGGTTCCCATCGACGAGCTCCGTCCCGGGCAGCTCGTCGTCGTGCGGCCAGGGGAGTCGATCCCTGCAGACGGCGTGGTGAAGGAAGGCACGTCGTGGGTCGATCTGTCGCTGTTGACGGGAGAATCGGTTCCCGTCGAGGTTGGCCCGGGTGACGAGGTGGTCGGCGCGACCGTGAACGGCAACGGGCGTCTCCTTGTCTTCGTCACGACCGTCGGCGCCGGGACCCGGCTCGCCGAGATCGTCCGGCTGCTCGAGGCGGCGCAAGGCTCAAAGGCCCCGATCCAGCGACTCGCCGATCGCGTCGCCTCGATCTTCGTCCCGGTCGTGGTGGCGATTGCGGCATCGACCCTTGTCGGGTGGCTCGCGCTCACGAGCGAGCCGGCCGCCACCGCGATGCTCCATGCGGTCGCGGTGCTCGTGATCGCGTGTCCGTGCGCACTCGGGCTGGCGACCCCGGCAGCGATCATGGCCGGAACCGGTCGTGCAGCGGAGCTGGGCGTGCTCTTCAAGGGCGGGGAGGTGTTCGAGACCGCTCGGCGCGCAGATGTGGTGCTGCTCGACAAGACAGGCACGATCACGAGGGGATCGATGAGCGTGACCGACATCGTGCCCGCGAACGGGATCGACGACCGAACCGTGCTTGCCCTCGCGGCGGCGGTGGAGGGCGGATCGGAGCACCCGATCGCGCTCGCGGTCACCGATGCCGCGGGCGAGCGGGGTCTCGAGGTTCCCAACGCCGGTCACCATCGGGTGCAGCCGGGGCTCGGAGCGCTGGCCACGGTCGACGGTGTCGAAGTTCGCGTCGGGCGGCCGGAATCGCGCACGGCTGCTCTGACCCAACAGGTCGATCGACTCGCGTCTGAAGGTCGAACGGCGTTCATGGTCTGGCGCGACGACACCCCGGTTGGTCTGATCGCGGTCGCCGACGAGGTGAAGCCCGAAGCGGCCGAGAGCGTGCGGCGACTGCGTCATGCCGGGATGCGGGTCGGGTTGGTCACGGGCGACCATCGGGCCACCGCTCGAGCTGTGGCTGCCCAGGTCGGCATCGACGACGTGATGGCCGAGGTCTTTCCCGAGGGCAAGATCGACGAGGTGGCGCGGCTACAGCGAGATGGCCGGTCGGTGGTCTTCGTGGGCGACGGGCTCAACGATGCGCCGGCTCTGGCGAAGGCCGACGTGGGGATCGCGATCGGAAGCGGAACCGACGTCGCGCTCGCGGCCGCCGACGTCACCTTGCTCGGTGGCTCGCTGACGTCGGTGGCCGACGCGCTCGATCTCGCCCGCCGCACCTACCGGGTCATCGTGCAGAACCTGTTCTGGGCGTTCGCCTACAACGTGGTGATGATCCCGCTGGCGGTCTTCGGTGTGCTCGATCCGATGTGGGCAGCAGCCGCGATGGCCGTGTCGAGCGTGACCGTCGTGCTGAACGCCCTCAGGCTCCGGCGGTACAACCGGGGACGGGCGCGTGGCACCTCGCCCACGCCGACGAGGGGCGAGAACGTCGCTGCGCTGAGCGTATGAGAGGGTGAAGAACATGGTCGACATGGGCGAGATGGCGGCGGCGACCCACGTCGTTGACGTGACCGACGCAGATTTCGAACGCGTGGTCGTCGAGGGGTCGATGCAACGACCCGTCGTGGTGGACATGTGGGCTTCGTGGTGCGCGCCGTGTCGAACGCTGGGTCCGACCCTGGAGAAAGTGGCGGGAGAGCGCGGTGGCGCGTTCCTGTTGGCCAAGCTCGACGTCGATGCGAACGCCGTCGGGAACGCGCTGCTGCAAGCGGTGCAGAGTCAAGGTATCCCTACGGTCGTTGCGTTCAGCGGCGGTCAACCCGTCAACATGTTCATCGGCGCCTATCCCGAAGAGGAAGTGAACCGGTTCATCGACGAGATCCTGCCGACCGAGGCCGAGGTGGTGACCGAGGAAGCTCAGGCCGTGGAGAGCTCAGGAGATCTCGAGTCGGCGGAGTCCGGCTATCGCGCCGCCCTCGCCAAGGATCCCACCAACGCTGAGGCCGCGGTCGGGTTGGCCCGCATCCTGGTGAGGCGTGGCGACGTCGAGGAAGGAAGGGCGCTCGCCGAGCCGCTGCTGCCCGACCCCGATGCTGCCCGCGTCATGGCCGTCGTTCGCGTGCACGAGTGGGCCTCGATGGCGGGCGAAGGCCCCATCTGGGAGGCACGGCGGGCGGCGTCCGACGGGCGATGGCGCGAGGCGCTCGATGGGTTCCTCGCGGCCTTCGACTCCGACCCCGATGCGGCTCGCGAGTCGATGGTCGACGTCTTCGACACGCTCGAAGATGATCCGCTCGTGAAGGAGTATCGCCCGAAGCTCGCGGCCAGGCTCTTCTAGGGCGGGGGGCACGCGTGACCGACGTGCACGACCGCATCCGCGAATTCTGGGACCGCGACGCCCACACGTATGACCGCTCCGCCTCGCACGCCGTGTCGGATCCGGTGGAGGCCGCGGCATGGCGCGCTGCGATCCGCCACGGCCTTCCCGAGCCGCCCGCCGCGGTGCTCGACGTCGGGGCGGGCACCGGCTCTCTGAGCTTGCTCGCAGCCGAGCTCGGATATCAGGTGACGGCCCTCGACCTCTCCGAGGGCATGCTCGGGAAGGCTCGCGAGAAGGCTCGGGCCCGCGGACTCGAGCTGTCGTTCGACGTCGGTTCTGCGATGACTCCGCCCTCCGGGCCGTTCGACGCGGTCATGGAGCGCCACGTGATCTGGACGATGCCCGATCCGGTCGGTGCGCTCCGAGCGTGGCTCGAGGTCGTCGCTCCTGGCGGAAGGCTCGTGATGTTCGAAGGCGTTTGGGGATCAAGGGCACCTGCCGATCGAGCCAGGCACGCGGTCGCCGACGTAATCCGACGGTGGCTCGGCCGTGCCGACCATCACCACGCGCCCTATCCCGACGACGTCATCGAGGCGCTGCCGCTCGCCCGCATGCCCTCGCCGGCGCCGCTGGTCGATGCGGTCTACCGCGCCGGTTGGACGGGCGTGCGCCTCCGGCGATCGCGCGACGTGGAGTGGGCGGCACGACTGCACGAACCCTGGCCGCTGGGCTGGCTCGAGCATCTTCCCCGCTACGCGGTGGTCGCCGACCGGCCCTGACCGGCTCTCGGCGAGGTCACGCCACGAGGGGGGATCTGAACGCTTCGAGCTCCTCGGTCGGGGGGTCCTCGAACGAGAGGTCGAACGCCTCACCGAGGGCACGTCGCACGATCGGACGAACCTCGTCGACGCTGACGTCACGCCCGAGCAGCGCCGACAACGATGTCACGCCGTTGTTCGCAAGCCCGCAGGCGACGATGCCGCCGAACCACGAGAGATCGGTGTCGCAGTTCAGCGCGAAGCCATGCAAGGTGACCTGGGTGCGCATCAACCGCACGCCGATCGCGCAGACCTTGTCATCGCCGGCGAAGACGCCGGTCTGCACGTCGTCGCGGCGATGGAGTTCGGCGCCCAGCTCCGCACCCGCAACGATCACGGCTTCCTCGAGCGATCGAAGGTAGGCGGCGGCGTCGGGGCGACCGCCGA
>JAOUEA010000145.1 GCA_029858935.1 Actinomycetota bacterium | reverse complement strand
CGCCGATCGTCACTGCTCCCCGATCGCGAGGCGGCGCTGGCAGCGAGCCGTGACATCCACGAGACATACGTGCGGAGCGGACAGGGCGCGGGCATGGCGAAGTTCATGGCGCTCACCAGCCACAAGGGCGAGATCCCCGCCGACTGGCTGGACGGTCCCGATCCGGACCCCGCCATGTTCGGGTTGCCGACCGACGACGACGGATTCCGAGACGATCCGCTCCTCGGGCTGGCCATGGGCTCGACGATCGGCTACGAGCTCGACTTCGACACTTTGCGCGATTCGCCGACCCGCATCGTCATGGCCGCCGGCAGCGAATCCGCGGGCGAGTTGGCCAACCGGTGCGCCTTCGCCGTGGCCGAGCGACTGGGGACCACGCCGGTCATCTTCCCGAGCCACCATGGCGGCTTCCTCGGCGGCGAGTACGGGTGGCCGGGCGAGCCCGAGGCGTTCGCCGCCACGCTGCGCGAGCAGCTCAACGGCGACGTGTGATGTCGCTCGGTCGAGGGCGCCGACACGTCGCCCCGCTCTCAGGTGGGTCGTCCCCTCTGACGCGAGCTCGTGGTCGGCCGCCTCTCGATCCCCCGAGGTCATCGGCGATCCGCGTTGAGGCGCTCAGCGTCGGGGGTGCCAAGGTCGAAGATGTCGTACGCACGATGTGTCGTCATGCCGACGCTCTCGTAGAGCGCGAGCGCACCGGTCGGATTCTGTGCGTCGACCATGAGCCTCACCTCATCGTGCCCACGCGTCGCCAGCTCAGCGAACACCCGGCGCAGGAGCGCCTTCGCGATTCCACGGCCGCGGGATGCAGGCACCACGCCGAGGATCGCGACGCTCGCGTCCCCCTCGAACGAGATCGCCACGACGTGCCCCGCGACCCGCCCCTCGACCTCCGCTAGGTATGCCAGAGAGGGGTCCCAGTCATCGGCCCCGTACATGTCGGCCTCGAACTTCCCGTAGGGGATCGATCGGAACCCCCAGTGATCCGCGAACGATGCCTCGTACACCTCATGCAAGGCGCGCTCGTCCCGCCCCGTCTCGAAGGCGCGGATCCTCACGCCGGTGGGTGCCCGCCCGGGATCCTCCCGAGGCTCGAGCCTCCTGCCCATCGTCCACGATGACCGAACCCGGACGTACCCGCGAGACACCAGGAGCGAGCGCCCAAGGTCGTCTGCGTCGGGCGCCCTGGCTCGGGTGCCCTCGGAGCCGCGCTCCGCCGCGAGAGCCTCGGCCCATGCCAGTGCCGACGATCCCAGCCCCAGTCCCAGATGGTCCGGATGGACCCGGATCAGCGTGGTGAGCGGACCGCCTTCCTCGGGGCTCCATATCGCTTGCCCGAAGCACGCCAACGCCTTGCCGCTCGCGACGAGCCGTGTGTCGCGTCCGAGATCGGTCGAGGGAACATGCCAGATCCAGGTCAGGTAGTCCCGGATCGGATCGGGATCGAGCCCGATGGCCCGATCGGCATCGTCGATCAGGCACACAACGGCGTCGAGATCGGCGTCCGTCGCCGGCCGCACAGTTAGTTCGTCTGGGAGAGCGGAGTCACCTGCCATCGGCGGGCTGCGAGCATATCGGAGCAGCCTCCGTGGAAGTGATGGTGTACGAACGGGCATTCAGGTCGTTGAACGGAAGGACCACCGCGTCATCCTCAACGAGAGCAGCCGACATCGTTTCCAGCTCCGACCGTTGCGATCATCGAGGTGAAGCTCCATGGGCAAGCTGATCTACGTCACGAACGTCTCCCTCGACGGGTACATCGAGGACGAACAGGGCAGCTTCGACTGGTCGGAGCCCGACGACGAGGTGTTCGCCTTCATCACCGACCTCGTGCGGCCCGTGGGCACCCATCTCTATGGCCGGCGCCTGTACGAAACGATGGCCGTCTGGGAAACCGAGCCCGCCCTGGCCGCCGAGTCGGAGCTCATGGCCGAGTTCGCCGAGGTCTGGCAGGCAGCAGACAAGGTCGTCTACTCCGCAACGGTGGATGGCGTGTCGACGGCGAACACACGCCTCGAGCGCACCTTCGACCCCGCATCCATCCGCGACATGAAGGACTCGGCTGCCAGAGATCTCTTCGTCGGGGGCGCACACCTCGCGGGACACGCGTTCAGGGCGGGGCTGGTCGACGAGTACCACGTGCTCGTCCGTCCCGTGCTGCTGGGTGGAGGCAAGCCCGCGCTGCCCAGCGACATCCGAACCGACCTCGAGCTCGTGGACGAACGCCGGATCAACGACGTCGTGTACCTGCGCTACCGCATCCCGACCTGAGCATCTGATACCCATTCGGTGGTGCCCGTGGCAGGACTAGGCTCGGCCCGTGGTCGATTGTCCAGGGTGCGGTCGGAGCAATTCCGAGGATTCCCGGTTCTGCGGGGCGTGCGGCGCCGAGCTCGAACCCGACGGCGAGGTGCGCAAGCTCGCGACGATCGTTTTCTGCGATCTCGTGGGCTCGACCGCCTTGGCACAGGGACGCGACCCCGAAGCGGTTCGCCGAGTGCAGCTTCGGTACTTCGACGGTGCGCGCGCGGCGCTGGAGCGCCACGGCGGCACCGTGGAGAAGTTCATCGGCGATGCGGTGATGGCGGTGTTCGGAATCCCCAGGGCCCACGAAGACGATGCCGTGCGGGCGTCGCGCGCGGCGCTCGAGGTGCGCAGGGTGGTGGAGAGCCTCGGGCTCTCGTGCCGGATCGGCGTGAACACCGGGGAGGTCGTCGCCGGGTCCGGCGATGCGCTGGTGACCGGTGACGCGGTGAACCTGGCATCACGGTTGGAACACGCGGCGCCAACCGGGGAGATCCTCTTGGGTGAGGAGACCCTGCGCTTGGCACGTGGCGCGGTCGAGGTCGAGGGCATGCCTCCGCTCGACCTGAAGGGAGTGGAGGCTCTGGTGATCGCCCATCGCCTGGTGATGGCTCGAGATCCACGCGTCGCCGTCCCCCGGGCCGACGAGGTGGAGATGGTCGGGAGGGATGCGGAGATGACGACCCTCCTGGGTTCCCTGGACGGGGTCCTCGACGAGCGCCGTTGTCGCGTCGTCACCGTGGTCGGGGCTCCGGGGCTGGGCAAGACCCGGCTGCTGACCGAGTTCGTCCGTGCGACGACCGCCGTCGTCACCGCGTGGACCGGTCGATGTCTGTCCTACGGCGACGGCATGACCTTCTGGCCGCTTCGCGAGATCTTCGAGCAGGCGGGCGCGGGCGACGTCCTCGCGCGAGCGCTCGCCCTGCCTGCGCAGGCGGAGACCTTCCGGGCGATCCGCGTCGCGCTCGAGGAGCGCGCGAGGGAGCGGCCGCTCGTCCTGGTGGTCGAGGACATCCACTGGGCCGAGGAGACGCTGTTCGATCTGATCTCGCACCTCTCGCTCCTCACGACCGACGCCCCGATCCTCGTGGTGTGCTCGGCGCGGCCGGAACTCCTGGATGAGCGCGAGGCATGGGCGGAAGGGCACGGCGACGTCGTCGAGCTCGAAGGACTCGGAGCCACGGAGAGCGAGCGCCTGCTCAGGATGCGGGACGAGAAGTCGACCGATCCAGGCGTGCTCCACCGGATCGTCGAGCGCGCCGAAGGGAATCCGCTCTTCCTGGAAGAGATGCTCTCCGTCGTCAACGAGACCGCCGGGGTTCCGACCGAGTCCTCGATACCGACGACGATCCAGGCGGTCCTGCTCGCCCGCCTCGAGCGACTCAGTCCGCAGGTGGCGAGGATCGCCGGCGTCGCGTCGGTCGAGGGCCGAGCCTTCCATTCGGCCGCCGTCGCGGAGCTGACCCCTGCCGATTCGCGCCTGGCGGTGCCCGCGGACCTCGCCGCGCTTGCACGAGCCCGGCTCGCGCGGGCAATCGGCGGGGCGGGACCCGGGGAACCGGACTTCGAGTTTCGCCACCAGCTGATCCGTGACGCGGCATACTCGCGGCTCGCCAAGTCCGATCGTGCGGAGCTCCACGAGCGGTTCGTGCGCTGGCTGGACGCGAAGGCCGGGCCCGGGATCGACGAGATCGCCGGTTACCACCTGGAGCAGGCCGTGACGCTCCGAGGTGAGCTCGATCCGGACGACGGAGAGCTCCCCCGGCTCGCCGACCAGGCTGCCGAGCGACTCTGGGCCGTCGGCGCTCGGGCGTTCGACAGGAGCGATGTGGGCGCGGCCGGCAATCTGCTGGGACGGGCGCTCTCGCTGCTTCCCGCCGACGACCCTCGTCGACGGCGGATCCTGCCCGATCTGGGCGCCGCGCTCTCGGCGGCGGGGGACTCGGCCCGTGCGGACGACGTCCTGGAGACTGCGGAGCGGGAAGCGCAGGCGGCCGGCGACCTCGCGCTCGAGGGGCTGGCCGCGATCCAACGGATGCAGCTGCGGCTGCTGAGGGATCCCGTGATCGGCGCACCCGAGGCGCGACGAGTGGCCCGCCGGTGGATCGACGTGCTCGGAACGTCCGGCAACGATCGAGCGCTCGGCAAGGCGTGGTTCCTGTTGGGGACGACCGACTTGTATGCCGCGCGGTACCGCGACATGGAAGCATCGATGCACCGAGCACTGGAGCACGCGGAGCGTGCGGATGACCGGCACCAGCAGGCTGCGGCGATGCAGTGGCTCTCGGTCGGCATCCGCAGCGGTCCGGTTCCGGCCGCGGACGGGATCGCCCGGATCGGTGAGCTCCTCCGGCTCGCGCCCGAGGGCTCGGAGGCGGAGGCCGGCCTGCTCGTGAACCTCGGGGTCCTCCATGGCCTGGAGGGTTCACTTCTCAAGGCGAGGGAGCACGTCCAGCGGGGCCGAGGCTTGTTCCGCGAGCTCGGCATGGAGGTCGTGTGGTCCGTCTACGCGATGGAGCTGGCCGAGGTCGAGCACTATTGTGGCGACCCGGCCCTCGCCGAGTCGGAGCTTAGTCGCGCATGTGCCCGGCTCGAGGAGCTGGGTGAACGCGACTACCTCTCCACGGCGACCGCGTACCTGGGGCGGGCGCTCCTGGCGCTCGATCGCGATGACGAAGCGCTCGAGCGGACCCGCGAGAGCGAAGCGCTGGCCACGTCGGACGACATGCCCTCGCAGGTGACGTTCAGAACGGTCCGGGCGCGCGTTCTCGCCCGACGGGGAGCCCACGGGGACGCTGAGCGCATGTCTCGGGAGGCCCTCGGGTTGGCGGAGACCGGCGACGACCCGGTGCTCATCGCCGAGGCACTGAGCGATCTCGCCGAGGTGTTGTCGCTGGCTGGAAAGCAGGCTGAGGCGCGCTCGTGTCTTCGACGCGCCCTCCGGCTGTATCGACGGAAGGGTGCAACGGCACTCGTCGGGAGGGTTCGCGAACGCCTGGCCGCCCTCGAACCATGATGCCGGCGCGCGAGACCCGCGGTCTCGCCGACCGGAGCGTCGGCGATCCCGATCCACACGAGCGGCGAGTCGGCCTCGGGACTACATAGCTGAGTTCCGTCCCGAGCTGCTGCTCGACGTGCTGGCTCGCCACGAGGTGCGCCACGTGCTGCCTGTGCTGCGCCGGATCCTCGCCGAGGCCGCGACCTGAGGGCCGAGGCTCTCGCCCTATACGCGCTCGAGCTCGGGCTCGAGCTCCAGGTCCTCGCCTTCCACGGCGACCTTCGGCAGGGCTCGGTCGAGCCACTTCGGCAGCCACCAGTTGGCGTCGCCGAGCAGCTCCATCGTGGCGGGCACGAGCAGCATCCGCACCACGGTGGCGTCCAGGAACACCGCGCTCGCGAGGCCCACGCCGAACAGCTTCACGATGCGATCGCTCTCGCCGATGAAGCTGCCGAACACCACGACCATGATCGCGGCCGCCGCGGTGATCACGCGCGCCGTGGCCGCCAGGCCGTCGGCGACCGAGAGG
>JAOUEA010000013.1 GCA_029858935.1 Actinomycetota bacterium | reverse complement strand
CTCGATCGCGCCACCGTGGATCTCGGGGTCGAAGTCGGGGTCGGCCGTGAACGTCGGGAGCCGGTCGATCGCGAGGTTCACCTTCACGGTGCCGCTGCGGGTCTTCCAGTGTTCGATGTCGTGCACGAACCCACTGGGGAGCTCGCTCGCATCGAGCTGCTGCAGGAAGGTGATCTTCGGATGGCACGCCGTGACGACCAGCGGCGCCCACAGCTCCTCCCCGCCGTCGAGCACGACACCGGTCACCCGGCCGTTGAGCGTCGTGATCTTGGCAACGGGAGAGTTCACGCGTACCTCGGCGCCGAAGAACCGAGCCGACTCCTCGCACGCCTTCGACACCGCGCCCATGCCGCCCTCGATGAAGCCCCAGCTCGCCACGTGTCCGTCCCCGATGTCGCCGACCGAATGGTGCATCAGCACGTACGCCGTGCCGGGAGCGTCGGGGCCGGCCCAGGTGCCGATGATGCCGTTGACCGCCATGAATCCCTTCATCTCGGGCGAGACGAACCACCGCTCCAACAGCTCGGTGGCGCTCATCGTGAAGAGCCGGGTGATGTCGCCCACCGTGGCCTCGTCGACGTGGGAGCGGAGCTTCCACGCCAGCTTGCCGAGATCCCAGAGGTCGCCGGGCTTGGTCGATCCGACGCGCGGGGGAGTCTCCATCAGCAGGGGTCCGAGGATGTCGGAGATGCCCGAGATCCAGTCGTAGAACTCGAAGTAGGCGTCGGCGTCGGCTTTCGAGACCTTCGCGATCGAGTCGCGCGTCGTCTGATCGTCCTCGGCTTGGATGATCGACCCACCGCCACGCATCGGCATGTATCCCTGGCCGAGAGGCAGGAGCTTGAACCCGAACCGCTCGAGCTGCAGCTCGCGCCGGAGCGACGGCGGCATCAACGACATCGTGTAGCTGAGGGTGTTCACCTTCACGCCGGGGAACTCGTCGGGCCACGGCTCGCTCGTGTCTGCCGCGCCGCCCGTCTTGTGGCGCTTCTCGAGCACGACCGCCCGCGCCCCTCGTTTGGCCAGGAGCGCTGCCGCCACGAGCCCGTTGTGTCCCCCGCCGATCACGATGGCGTCGTAGCGGTTCCCTGAGGCATCCGTCATCTTTGAATCTCCGTTCAATCCTCGACCCGCGCAGCGTACACCTCGGGCAGGGCGCCCCGGTAGCGCACCGCATGCGCCGACACGGCATCATCTAGGCTTCGTCCTGGCCGCTCGAGGAGCGACGAGAAGGAGATGCGATCCATGGGATCACCGACCGCACCGGCGGCGCAGCCAGCCGACCCCGTCACCTGCCGCAAGTGCGGTCGCGAGGAATCCGATCCTTCCGCGGACTTCTGCCCATCGTGCGGCGCACCGCTGCGCGGTGAGCCGAGCCGACAGAAGCTCCGGCGGCGCCTCGTCGGCCTGCTGGTCTTCGTCACGATCATCAGCTTCGTCGCCACCGGCGTCGCCGCATGGGCTCGAGCCGTGGCGCTCGACACCGATCGCTTCGTCGCGACCGCGGGGCCGCTGATCGACGACCCCAAGGTGCAGGAGGCGCTCGCCGTGGGTCTCACCGGCTCGATCATGGAAGGCGCCGAGATCCGGTCGCGCGTCGCGGGTGCGCTCGACGATGTCGGAACGGGCGACCTGCCCATCTCGCCCACGCTGTTCGCCGGACCGATCACCGACGGCATCGAGACCTTCCTGCACGACCGGATCCGGGGACTGCTCGCGACCGATGCCGTCAGCACCATCTGGTACTCGACGCTCGAAACCGCCCACTCGCAGGCCGTGGCGTTGCTTCGCGGGCAGACCGACCTCGCCGCGATCGAAGGCGACACCGTCTACATCGACCTGCTGCCGGTGGCCAACCAGGCGCTGAGCGAGCTCGAAGGACCGCTGAGCGACCTGTTCAACCGCACGGTCAACCTCCCCGAGGTCACCCCTGAGAACGCCCAGCAGGCGGTCGCAGCCATCGAACAGCAGCTCGGTGTCGATCTTCCCGACGACTTCGCGCGACTGCCGGTCTTCTCCTCCGACGCGCTGCCGACCGCACAGGCAGGGGTCGCCGCCGCGGACAAGCTCGTCTGGGCCCTCGTCGTGTTCACCCTCGTGCTCGCGATCGTCACGGTGGTGCTGGCGCCGGATCGTCGCAGGATCCTGCTCTGGCTCGGATTCGGGAGCGCGCTCGGGCTGATCGTGGTTCGGCGACTGACCCTTCGCATCGACGACGCGCTGGTCGAGCGCATCAGCGACCAGGTCGACCGCGAGGCGGTCGGCCAGGCGGCCTCCGCCTTGTTCCAGGATCTCAAGAGCTTCACCACGCTCGCCCTTCTGGCGGCCATCGCGATCGGCGTGGCCGCGTACCTCGCCGGAAAACCACCGTGGATCACGAGGACGATCGAGCGCACCGCCGACGGCTCGCTCATCGCGACCGACACGGCGACCGTCAGGTGGGTCGGGGTTCATGCGGGGCTCCTCAAGGTGGCCGTGCTCGCGCTCGGTGGCATCGCGCTGCTCGTGCTGAGTCTGGGCTGGGCGTCGATGATCCTCGTGATCGTCCTTGCGGCCGCGTCGTGGTGGATCCTGACCTACCTGCAGACCCGTTCCGACGGCACGATCGCTCCGTGAGCGAGCGGTCACATCGCGAGCCGCGCCCGTAACGTTGGAACCGGTGCCGAGACGATAGAGATGTCCCCTTCGTGAGGAGGTCATCGTTCATGCAGCAAATCGCAACGTTCGGAGCCGGGTGTTTCTGGGGCGTCGAGTGGGTCTTCCGCCAGGTGCCGGGCGTGCTCGACGCGGTCTCGGGTTACGCCGGAGGGTTCATCGAGGATCCCGACTACCGGCTCGTCTGCACCGGCACGACCGGACACGCCGAGGTCGTCCAGGTCACCTTCGACCCCGACATCGTCACCTACGATCAACTCCTCGAGGTGTTCTGGGCGATGCACGACCCGACCCAGATGAACCGCCAGGGCCCCGACGTCGGCACGCAGTACCGCAGCGTGATCCTCACGCATTCCGCCGAGCAGCGCACCGAGGCCGAGGCCTCCCGCGATCGCGCCCAGGCGGGGTTCGACCGACCGATCGCGACCGAGATCGCCGACGCAGGCGCGTTCTACCCAGCCGAGGACTACCACCAGCGCTATTACGAGCAGACCGGGCACGAGCCTTACTGCCACGTACTGCCCACGGGCCTGCTCGAGCGGCTCGGCCTGGTCGGCAGCGACGCCTGAGGCGTCGCGGCTCAGCGAGGCTCGCGGTATCCGACGACCTTGTGCGACCCGTCGCACACGGGCTGGCACCCCGAAGCGCCGCACCGACACAGGGAGACGCGCAGGCCACGATCGATGAGGGCGCCCGATGCACCACGCACCGGCACGCCGCCCGCGAGGCGGATCGGACCGTCGGGTTTCAGCGCGATCGCGGGTGACGCGGCATCGGGGAGCTCCCACGTGAAGGGTTTCGGGACGACCCCGCTCGGGGCTCCCTCCTCGAAGCAGCGGTACGGCGCCTCGCGGTCGCACAGGGGCAGCCTCGTTGACCCGCCGCACCGGCAGAGCGCATACGTGGCTCCGGTCTCGAGCGGTGGGGAGAGGCGCCAGGCGCCATCGATGCGTTCGAGCCTCGTGAGCGGCACGGCGCCAGCGACCAGCAGCGGGCCCCCGGGCACGACGTGGGCCACCGGACGCGCGCGATCGCTCACCCGTCCGTGAACCCGACGCGGGCGTGCGAGCCGTCGCAGAACGGCTTCGTCTCGGAATGTCCGCAGCGGCAGAGCGTGACCCGGTTCCGCACTTCGTAGGTCTCACCGTCGGCACTCGTGACCGAGATGCCGCCACGCACCAGGTACGGGCCGTCGCGCACCACGCCGATGCTCTCGGCAAGCGCGGGTTCGAGCTGGTCGCCGTCGGGGTCGGGGCGCATCTCGAGCGCCCCCGACGGACATAGGCGCACCATCTGCATCAAGCGCTCGCGGACGGCCGGGTCGGCGGCCTGACGGGCCAGTCGCCTCCAGTTGGTGAATCGATCGCCGCAGTACCCGGCGTGCTGGCACATCGCGAGATCGAAGCTCACCGTCCCCTCACCGGCCGGGAACTCGTACCGCCGCTCCGCGATCGTGTCGCGCGGCGCCGTCTCGGCGCCATCGAAGCCGCCGCTCTCGTGGCTGGCGTCGCAGAACGGCTTGGTCTTCGACCTGCCGCATCGGCACAGCTCGTAGGTCTCGGAGGCGTCGAGGGGCTCGTCGGGGACCCATCCGACGGGTTCCCCGTGCTCGGTCTCGACCTGGGCCGTTCGGCCGAGCGGCACGTCACCACGCACGATGTACGGACCATCTTCGCGCACGGAGATCGTGCGCGGTGAGGAGTCGCGGTCGCGTTGCATGCCACCATCCTGCCCGCCGGCGTCGAGAGCGCCAACCTCCTTGCGCTGCGGGCATGCTCGACCGACGCGTGCGATACTCGCCCGAACCTCGGCCCGACCCCGTGATCGACCACGGTCGCACGAGGAGATGGAGGATCATGCGTCCTCCATCGAGCAGGGGCGGTCGCTGTGACCGCCGTGATGGCAGGCGACCCTGGGAGGTTGACGACCATGAAACGTGCCCGCGCCGCGGCGGTCCTGACACTGATCGGCGGACTCATCGTCGGAGCCGCCGCACCGGCGAGCGCATCGTTCCCCGAACAACGCAGGGTGGCGTTCGTGCGATACGACGGCGCCGACTTCCGGGTGATACGGATGCGGCCGAACGGGCTCGACGAGCGGAAGGTCGTGCGCGCCTCCGGCGGCATCGGCTACTACGCGGCCACGATGTCCCCCGACGGGCGCCGTGTCGTGATCTCGGTCGGTGACGGGTCTCAGTTCGACCTGTTCGTGAAACGCCTCGGCGGGAAGACGAAACAGATCACCGACACGCCGGCGAGGAGCGAGTTCTCGCCCGTGTGGTCCCCCGACGGCCGCTCGATCGTGTTCATGGAAACCGACAGCACCACCTACTCGGCGATCGTGCGCCGCAACCGTGACGGCACGGGCCGCCGTGAGATCGATCGAAACGTGGATGGGTTCCTGCTCTTCCCGAGCGTGTCCCCCGATGGGAAGCGAGTGCTGTTCTCGGCACCGCACGCCTCGGCACCGACGCGGGGGCCTGCCGCCGATTACGACCTCGTCACGAAGAAGCTCGACGGCACCGGACGGCGCTGGCTCACCTCCGACGACAGCCAGAACCAGATCGCCGGCGACTGGTCGCCCGACGGTGACCGTGTCGCGTTCCTGATCGAGGCGTTGCTCAAGCCGGGCCCGATCGGGAGCGTGGCCCCCGCCGTGGCCGCCCCCGTGTTCCGCGGGGCCCTTCCACTCCAGCCCGTGTACTCGATGCGATCGGACGGTGGAGGACGGCGGCTGATCACCGAGAAGCGGGGCATCGTGGGACGCGTGCTCTACACGCCCGACGGGGAACGAGTGATGGTGTCTCGATTCACCTCGGACTCCCTCGATCTCTATTCCACGCCTGTGCGCGGCGGGGTGTTGAAGCGACTCACCGAGACGTTCGAGACCTACAACCTCTTCGACCTCTTCGACGTGCTGTCAGGTTGATGGGTGTAGCATCCTCGAACACATGTTCGAGGATGCGCTGAACGACGCACAGCGACGGGCCGCCACCCACGGTGGCGGCCCGCTGCTCATCGTCGCCGGGGCGGGCACGGGCAAGACCACCACGCTCGCATCTCGCGTCGCCTGGCTGCTGGCGAACGGGGTGGCGCCCGAGCGGCTGCTCCTGCTGACCTTCAGTCGGCGCGCGGCGCGTGAGATGACGACGAGGGCGGAGCGCATCGCCGGTGCGAGCGACGCCGACGTCGACGCGTCTCGCATCTGGAGCGGCACGTTCCATGCGATCGGGAACCGCCTGCTGCGCCTGCACGGGCGAGCGCTGGGTCTCGACCCCTCGTTCACCGTGCTCGACCAAGCCGACTCGGCGGATGTGATGAACCTGCTGCGCGACGAACTCGGGTTCAGCGGGCGGGAGCGCCGCTTCCCTCGCAAGGAGACATTGGCCGGCATCTACTCCCGCACCGTGAACGCCGGCGAGAAGCTCGGCGACGTGCTGAAGCGGCACTATCCGTGGTGCCTCGACGAGGCCGACGCCGTCCGCGCGATCTTCGCCGCCTACACCGAGCGCAAGCGCTCCCAGCACGCGCTCGACTACGACGACCTGCTGTTGTTCTGGAAGGCGCTCGCGACCAGCGACACCACGCGATCGCAGCTCGCCGAGATGTTCGACCACGTGCTCGTCGACGAGTATCAGGACACCAACGCCCTGCAGGCCGACATCCTCGAGGGGCTGAGACCCGAAGACACGCCTCGCAACCTCACGGTCGTCGGCGACGATGCCCAGTCGATCTACGGGTTCCGCGCGGCCACCGTGCGCAACATCCTCGAGTTCCCCACACGCTTCCCGGGGGCGGCGATCGTGCGGCTCGAGCAGAACTACCGGTCGACGCCGCCGATCCTCGAGACGTCGAACGCCGTCATCGCGCTCAGCCCACAGCGTCACGAGAAGACCCTGTGGTCGGCTCGCCGCGGCGATCTCACACCCACGCTGCGCACCTGTCTCGACGAGGCCGAGCAGTGCGCCGCGGTGTGCGGGACGGTCCTCGCTCACCGAGAGGAAGGCGTGCCCCTCAAGGAGCAGGCCGTGCTGTTCCGCGCCGCGCATCACAGCGATCACCTCGAGGTCGAGCTGGCGCGCCGGAACATCCCGTTCGTGAAGTACGGCGGCCTCAAGTTCATGGAAGCCGCGCACGTGAAGGACACGCTGGCGCTCATGCGCGTGCTCGAGAACCCGCACGACGAGGTGGCATGGTTCCGGGTGCTGCAGCTGCCCGAGAGCATGGGGCCGGCGACGTCGCGCCGGCTGATGGACGCGATCGGCGTGCGGGGGGCCGACGGTGCCTCGCCGCTCACACGCTTCCTCGATGAGCCGCACGAGGTGCCGAAGGCGGCGCTCGAGGGTGTGCAGGACCTCCGCTCAGCGCTCCGCGGCTGCAGCGATGAGACCACGCTCGCGCCGGCCGCGCAGATCGAGCGGCTGCGCGTGTTCCTCGCCCCCGTGTTCGCCAGGCGCTACGACGCATCCGCGGCGCGTCTGCGCGACCTCGACCAACTGACCGCGCTCGCGGTCGGTTACGGAACGCGGGGCCGATTCCTCTCCGAGTTGACGCTCGACCCGCCGTCGTCCACAGGCGACCTGGCCGGGCCGCCGCATCTCGACGAGGACTGGCTCGTGCTCTCCACGATCCACTCCGCCAAGGGGCTCGAATGGGACGTCGTGCACGTGATCCACGCCGCCGACGGCATGATCCCGAGCGACATGGCCACCGGCGACGACGACCAGATCGAGGAAGAGCGCCGACTGCTGTACGTGGCCCTCACGCGTTCGCGCGACGCACTGCACGTGTACCGCCCGATGCGCTACTACCGCAGGCCCAAGGGCGACCCGCACTCGTACTCGCAGCTCTCCCGATTCCTCGAGCCCCCAGACGTGCGTTCGACGTTCGAGGAAACCGGTCCCGCCGTCGACCCGGCCGACCCGCCGGTGGTCGATCTCACGGGAACCGTCGACGTCGACTCCTACCTCGCCGGCCTCTGGTCCGAGTGAGCCGCGCCACGTCGTTACGCTTGTGAGCACGATGACGTACGACGCGGTGCTGCTCGATCTCTACGACACGCTCGTATGGAGCGACTGGTACGGGTGGCAGCGACGACTCGCCGGCGTGCTGGGCATCTCCCGTGAAGCGATGGGACGCGCCTTCGCCGAAACGCGTCCTGCTCGCAGCGTCGGCGCCAACCCCGACCTCGAGGGCGACCTCGCGGCGGTGCTGATCGCCGCCGGCATCGATCCGTCGCCGTCGTTGATGGTCGAGGTCCTCGAGCTCGAGCGTGAGATGGCGACGTCGGTGCGCCTGTACGACGACTCGCTCGAGGTCGTGCGAGCGCTCCGCGAACGGGAGGTGCCCACGGCGCTGGTGAGCAACTGCTCCCACAACACCCGCCCCATCGTCGACCGGCTCGGGCTCGACAAGGAGTTCGACGCCATCGTCCTGTCGTTCGAGGTCGGCGCGATGAAGCCCGACGCGGCGATCTACCGGGCTGCCCTCGAGCGGGTTGGAGATCCCGATCCCGCGCGAGCGGTCTTCGTGGACGACCAGGTGCAGTACTGCGACGGAGCTGCGGCGATCAGCCTGCAGACGTACCTCATCCTCCGTCCTGAGGAAGCACTCGAAGGCCGGCCGGCCGACCTGAACGGTCACCGCCCGATCGAGACGCTCCGACCGCTGCTCGAGGTCTAGCCCTGCAGGCCGAGCACGACCAGCAGGATCGACAGGTATTGGCATGCCGCGGCGGCGATCGTCGCGGCATGCCAGACCTCGTGGTAGCCGAACGTGCGCGGCCACGGGTTCGGCTTGTTCGTGGCGAGCACGAGCGCTCCGAAGGAGTAGAGCAGTCCACCGGCGACCACGAGCGCCGTCTCGGTGGGGTCGAGTCCGCGCAGGAGCGCGGGCAGACTCAGCAGTACCAGCCAGCCGAGCCCGATGTACATGAACCCCGAGAGCACGTGGAGATCGACGCGATAGAACTTGGTCGCGACCCCGATCCCCGCGCCCGCCCACGCCGCGATCAGCACGACCGTCGCGAGCGTGCCGTCCAGTACGAGCAGGCAGTAGGGCGTGTACGTGCCCGCGATGAGCACGAAGATCATCGAGTGATCGAGGCGACGCATGCGCACCGTCGCCGCTTCCGACCAGTCCCCCAGATGGTAGGCGGCGCTCACACCGAACAATCCCGTGAGCGTGAGGGCGTAGATCAGCGTCGCGATCCGGGACCGCGCATCGGGAGCGAGCAGCACGAGGAGCACCCCTGCCGGGATCGAGGCCACGAAGGCGCCCTGGTGCAACCGGCCCCGCATGCGGGGCTTCGGCCGCTCGTGGATCGGGATCGCCCGCAACGCACCCTTGTCCGCGAGCACGTCGAGGTCGGCATCGGGGGTCGGCATCACGTTCCAGGCTACCGGCCAGGTCGCAGAGGACGCTCTTGACGTCGGGAGAAGATTGTATCAATGTATCGATACAACGACGAGGGGAGCGCCATGTCGTGGGGATGGGAGATCGCCGCACTGCCGGTCGTCGTGTATGCGTTCATCGTCGCCGCCGGGTTCCGGCGCCTGCCCGACACGGAGATCGATCGCTGGATCGACGCCTACGGAGCACCCGTCGACGAGGACACGCGATCGCTCGCTGAGCGCTACCTGACGCGGACGCGACGGATCCGCTTCTCGTTCGCCATCCTCGGGCTCGGAGCCTGGATGATCATGACGGAGAGCACCTCGATCGGATTCGGCACGTGGATATCCGGCCTCGTCGGCTACCTCGTCGGATCGGTCGTCGCCGAGTTGACCCACTCACGACCGATAGCGGCGGATGGGTCGGTATCGGCGGTCCTTTCCCGCCGCTCCTTCGCCTGGTACATGCCTCGCTACGTGCCAGCCGTCATAGTCGCGCTGCCGGTGGCGTGCGCTGCGTCCGCAGCCTGGCTCGTCCAGATCGCTCCCCGGGCTACCGACAACTTCGCGAAGCCTGATGCGGTGCCTGTCGGGGCCGGATCACTGTTCTCGATCGTGCTCACGATCGTGGTGGGTTCGTCGATGTGGGCGATCGTCCGGCGTCCCCAGCCCGCATCGTCGATCGACGCGGTGGCTGCAGACGATGCGTTCCGTTCCTCGTCCATGCATGCGATGGCGGGCGCGCTCGTCACGCTCGACCTCCTCCTGCTCTCGTACACGCTGTCGAAACTCCAGAACGCGCTGAGCGCCATCGGATCGGGCTTCGCCGACCTCATGACCTATCTGTCGATGTTGGCGTTCGCGATGACGCTCGCAGCATGGCTGATCATCGGCCACCCGAGCAGCTGGCGAACGCCTCGTTCACTCGATCCCACGCCGACCGACCCCAGAGCATGATCGTCCGTCTCGACCCGCACGGTGCGATTCCGCCGTACGAGCAGGTCCGCGCGCAGATCGCCGAGATGATCGCGACCGGCGTCGTTCCCGAGGGGAATCGACTGCCGACGATCCGGCAACTCGCTCGCGATCTCGGTGTCGCCGAGGGCACGATCGCACGCGCGTATCGCGAGCTCGAGCGCGATGGGTGGATCGAGACGCGGCGACGGCACGGTTCCTTCGCCCGACGGCCGCCGTCGGCCTCGACGGCCGATGCCGACTCGGCGCTTCGCGAGGCCGCCACCGCCTTCGCCGTGCGCGTCGCGCAGGCGGGAGCGGACCCGGCGGAGGCCGTGCGCGTCATCCGTGAGACGCTTCGCTCGTTACCGAGCTGAGTCGTACGGTTGCACGACGCGAGAAGGTCGAAGGAGTGCTCGATGGCAGAAGCGATGGAACGCGAGGGTTCCGGCAGAGGGAGGTACCCGAAGAAGGCCTACGAGCGCGAGCTGTTCCGGCTGCAGGAGGAGCTCGTGAAGATGGAACAGTGGATCGCCGACACCGGCGGACGCGTGGTCGCGATCTTCGAGGGCCGCGACGCGGCCGGCAAGGGCGGCGCGATCAACCGCATCACCGAGCACACGAACCCGCGCATCACGCGACACGTCGCGCTGCCCAAGCCGTCGGATCGCGAACGCTCGCAGTGGTACTTCCAGCGCTACGTCGAGGAGCTGCCCGCTGCGGGCGAGATCGTGCTGTTCGACCGCAGTTGGTACAACCGAGCCGGCGTCGAGCGCGTGCTCGAGTTCTGCACGGCCGCCGAGTACTACCGCTTCCTGCGGCAGACACCGATCTTCGAGCGGCTGCTCGTGGAGGACGGCATCATCCTGATCAAGTACTGGTTCTCGGTGAGCGACGAAGAACAGGAGCGCCGGTTCGCCAAGCGCATCGACGATCCGCTGCGCCGGTGGAAGCTCAGCGAGACCGACCTGTACTCGCGCTCGAAGTGGGTCGACTATTCACGCGCAAAGGACGAGATGTTCGTGCACACCGACATCCCGGAGGCGCCCTGGTACGTGGTCGACGCCGACAACAAGAAGAAGGCGCGGCTGAACTGCATCTCGCACCTGCTCTCGAAGGTGCCTTACGAGCCGAGGACCGTGCCCGAGATCACGATGCCGCCACGCCAACGCGACGAGGGCTACGTGCGTCCGCCGCGGGAGCTGTACACCTACGTGCCCGATCATGCCGAGGACGTGCTGCGAGCAGCCTCACGTGATCACTAGTCCAGCCTGGACTAGGCGGTCGATCGGTGCGTCAGGCTCACACCAGATCGTCGAAGGCTTCCGCGACCGGTTTGCGGATGCCCGTGACGAAGGGGATCTCGACCTTCGTGTAGAGGCGCGCCTTGGTGTTGCGAAGCTCGCGGATCACGTCGACGAGATGGTCGGCCCGCTCGGCCTCGAACGCCAGGATCCACTCCCAGTCGCCGAGCCCGAATCCGCTCGTGGTGTTCGCCAGCACCTGCGGGAACTCCCGGCCCACGACGCCGTGTTCGCGCAGCAGCTGTGCCCGCTCGTCGCGCGGCAGCAGGTACCACTCGGGCGTGCGCACGAACGGATAGACGCACAGGAAGGCCTCGGGCGGCACGCCCTTCACGAACGCCGGCTGATGGTCGGGCGTGAACTCCGCGGGCTTCACGACGCCCATGAAGGCCCATGCGAGTTCCATCAGGCGTCCCGCCCGTGTGCGCCGGTATTCCACGAGGAACCGTTGCACGTCCTGCGGTGAGTGGCCCACCAGCCACAGCATGAGGTCGGCGTCTGCGCGGAACCCCACGGTCGAGTAGGTGCCGCGAACCTCCACGCGATCCTGCCACGACTTGTAGAGGTTCTCGACCTCCTGCACGGCGTCTCGGAGGTCGTCGGCTGAGCCGAGCTCCTCGCGGAACTCGCGCGTCGTGTGGAACACCGGATACGACACGTAGATCGTGTCGGCCTGGTCGGTCATGGAACCGTCTCCTCGCGATCGGTCGATACGTCGGCGACGAGCTGTTCAGCGACATCGCTCGCGGCGTGCACGCAGTCGGGCACACCCACGCCATCGTAGGCCTGGCCCACCACGACGACACCGGGGGGCAAGCAGTCGCGGATGCGCGCAACGCGGTCGAGATGCCCCACGTCGTATTGCGGCATCGACGCGGGCCACCGCACGATCGTCGAGTGCTCGGGCATGTCGGGAAGCCGCACGACCGCTGCGAGGTGCCTCGCGCACGCTTGGACGATGTCGGAGTCGTCGGCGTCGAGCACGTCTTCCTCACCGACCGCGCCCACGTAGCAGCGCACCACCGCGCGCGTTCCGTAGGACTCGTCGGGCCACTTGCTGCTGAGCCACGTGGCTGCGGTCATGGGCGCCTTGCCACGCGGCACGACGAAGCCGGTTCCCGTGGGCAGGCTCGGCTGCGTGCCGTCCGGGTAGACCATCAACACGACGCCCGTCGACGCGTAGGTGATGCCGGCGAGGTCGGCTGCAACGCTCGGAAGCGCAGCGCCGAGGAGCCTCGCCGCCTCGTGCGCCGGCGTGGCGAGCACGACGGCATCGGTCTCGACCGTCGCGCCCCCGTCGAGCATGACACGTCCTCGATCGACCGCCGTGACGGCCACCCCGGTTCGCACTCGCTCGCCGAGATGTTCGGCGAGCGCATCGGTGAGACGATCGACCCCGCCCTTGGGCCGCACGAACATCGGGCCGAGCTGCGATCGCCGGGCGAGCTTCGATGTCGCCTGCGAGCCACGGAACAGGCTCCCCTGCGCCCGTTCCCACGCCACCAGATCCGGAAACGTGGCCCGTACGCTCAGCCGATCGACGTCGCCTGCGTAGAGCCCGGCGAGCAGCGGGCCCACCGCGAGGTCGGTGGCCTCGTCGCCGAACCGGCGTCGCAACAGCGAGCCGAGCGACTCGTCGTCATCGCCCTTGCGCGCCCGGCGCACCAGATCCTGGGCGGCCCGTCGCTTCCCGGCACCCGACAGACCCGGCCAGTGGAAGAGGTCGCCGACGTCACCCGGGATGCCGAACGGAGCGTGCTTGAGCAAGGGCACGAGCCCCCCCTCCGTCCACAGGTAGGCCCCGGTCGCCCCCGGGGGGTCGAGCGAAACGTCGAGCTCCTTGCACAGCTCGACCGCCCACGGCTTGCGGGCCAGGAACGAGTCGGCCCCTGCCGGCAGCACGAGGTCGCCGACGGCGACGCTGCGCAGCTTGCCGCCCGGGATCGGCCCGGCTTCTAACACCGTCACCTCGATCGACGGGTCGGCGTGCACCACCCTGTAGGCCACGGTGAGCCCGGTCACCCCACCACCGACGATCGCCACGCGGCGCACGTCGCCGAAACTCACCCCGCCGGCACCTCGGCCATGTGATCGCGCACGACCTGGGCGAGCACGTCGAGGTACTCGGGATCGGCGTTCGGCATGCGCGTGCGGGCGAACACCAGGCCGGCCTGCTCGGCGATCTGTCGCGCTTCGATGTCGAGGTCGTAGAGCACCTCGAGATGGTCCGCGACGAACCCGGCGCTGCACACCAGTACGGCCGGGTGACCGTTCAACGCGAGCTGGTGGATCACATCCTCCACGGGCGGGCCCCACCACGGGTCGGCGGTGCGTCCGGCGCTCTGCCAGCCGATCAGGTAGTGCTCGAGTCCGAGCCGCTCGGCCACGAGATCGGCGGTCCGCTGCAGGCCGTCGCGGTAACGGCACGAATCGTCGCAGTCGCAGTACTTGCAGCGCTGCGAACCGTCGTCGAGCGTGCGCACCGGCAGCGAATGCGCGCTGAAGATCACCGCCGCGTCGGCGCGAACCGCCCCGGGCATCGCCTCGAGCGCCTCGCGCACCCGATCGGTGAGGAACCCGATGAAGGCGGGATGGTCGTGGTAGCTGCGGACGAACGTGAACGCCGGCGTCTCGCCGTGATCGTCGACGGCTTGGCGCACGCGCTCGATGTAGGTCTCGACCGACATGCCCGACCAGTGCGGCGCCATCACGATGCCGACCCCACGCTCGATACCGTCGGCGCGCATCGCCTCGACGCCGTCGGGGATGAACGGCGGCGAGTGCTTCATGCCGAGATAGGCGCGATACGCCGCGCCGTCACCGCCCGCGTTCAGGCGCTCGACCAGTCCCTCGGCCTGCGCAGCCGTCGTGTCGAGCAGCGGGAAGACGTTGCCGATCGCCTCGTACCGGTCACGCAGCTCCTGCAGGTGCTCGGGACTCGGCGGGCGACCACCGCGGATGTCGGTGTAGTAGCGCTCGACGTCGTCGGGGCCGGCTGCGGTGCCGTAGGCCATCACCAGCACCCCGATCGATCGAGCGTCGGTCACGCCGGCCTCCGTTCGGTTTCCGCATGCACGAAGTCGACCAGGCGCGCGAGCACATCGGGCGGCGTGTCCGGAAGCACCCCGTGACCCAGGTTGAAGATGTGACCGTCCCGTCCACCGGCCCGGCGCAGGATCTCGAGCGTCTTGCGCTCGACCATCTCCCAGGGGGCACCGAGCACGGCGGGGTCCAGGTTCCCCTGGACCGCGCGGTCGTGCCCGACCCGGTCCCATGCTTCGTCGATCGGCACGCGCCAATCGATGCCGAGCACCTGGCCGCCCGTGATCGCCATCTGGCCCAGCAGCTCGCCGGTGCCGACGCCGAAGTGGATCACCGGCACCCCCAGATCGACGAGCCCAGAGAACAACGACGACATATGGGGCTGCACGCGGCGGCGGTAGTCGTCGCGGTCGAGCGCCCCGACCCACGAGTCGAACACCTGCAGGGCCTGGGCTCCCGCCTCGACCTGCGCCCGCAGATGCGGCACGACGATCGCCACGAGCGCTCGCATCAAGGCGTCCCATGCCATGTGGTCGCCGTGCATCAGGCCTTTCGTGCGCTCGTGGGTGCGGCTCGGTCCGCCCTCGATCAGGTAGCTCGCGAGCGTGAACGGCGCACCGGCGAAGCCGATCAGCGGCACCGACAACTCCTCGCGCAGTAGCCGGATCGCCTCGAGCGTCTCGGGCACGTCCTGCTCGGGCTCGAGCGGGCGCAGCCGCTCGATGTCGCGCTCGGCGCGAACCGGCGTGTCGACCACCGGGCCACGCCCCGGCTCGATGTGGACGTCGACACCGACCCCCGCGAGCGGCACCATGATGTCGCTGAACACGATCGCGGCATCGAGATCCATGCGCCGTAGCGGCTGCATCGTGATCTCGACGACCTGTGAGGGGTCCTTACAGGTCTCGAGGATGTCGCGGTCGCCGCGCAGCTTCCGGTACTCGGGAAGGTAGCGACCCGCCTGGCGCATGAACCACACCGGGGTGCGATCCACCTGTTGCAGGCGGCAGGCGCGAAGGAACCGATCGCGGGTGGAGGCCGAACTCACACGCCCAGTCTACGGAGCGACGCGAACCCGACCCTGTGCGTTTCGCTCGCTAGGGTGGAGACAGGAGGCGATGCGATATGGCTGGACGGCTCGACGGGACGCGCGTGGTCGTCCTGGTCGCGGACGGCTTCGAGGATCTCGAGTTCCATGTCCCGCTGATGCGCCTACGGGAAGAGGGCGCCGAGGTGACGGTGGCCGGTCTCACGACCGACGAGGTCAGCGGCAAGCACGGCCTGCGCACCTCGGCCGACGTGACGATCGCCTCGATCGATGGATCGTCGTTCGATGCAGTCGTCGTTCCCGGCGGATGGGCACCCGACAAGCTCCGCCGCGACGACTCGGTGAAGGATCTGGTGCGAACGATGCACGAACGGGGTGCGATCGTGGGCATGATCTGCCACGCAGGCTGGGTGGGCATCTCCGCCCGCATCGTCAAGGGCGTGCGCGCGACCGGCTCGGTCGCGATCAAAGACGACCTCGAGAACGCGGGCGCTACGTGGGTCGACGAACCGGCTTTCCGCGACGGGAACATCGTGTGGGGACGCGTCGTCGAGGACATCCCGGACTTCTGCCGCGAACTGGTCGCCGCGATCGCGGACGCCTGACCAGCTCCCCAGCGGGAGGAGTGGGATTCGAACCCACGGGACCCGTTGCCGGGACCAACGGTTTTCAAGACCGTCGCGGACGAAGCGCAGGGAGTGCTCCCGGATCGAGCGTGGGCCGAACCGCGAGCCGGGCATGAAGGGAGACCCCTCGTCGGTGGGCACGCCCAGCACCGCGACGTCCGCGTCGAGCGTGCCCAGGTCGCTCACGATCGCCGACCGCAAGAACGACGGGATCCCGACGAAGGGCATGTCCAGGCGGCCGTCGTTCGTCTCGCTCATCCGCGGCTCCCTCCCAGCGTCCTCCCGGTGCGCGCGCCAGCCACGAGCGGACCGGGCTCCTCTGTGGTAGCTAAGACCACCGGGCGAGCGGGCACAAGGCGTGCGCTCGGACCGGAGGGGAAGGAGCGTCATGCGAGCGAACGCAGGCCACCGATCCGCCGGGATGGGGCCGTGACGACCAGGATCGACGTTCCCGCGCGCGAGGGCCGGGCGATCGCGCTGTCGACCGGCGACGCGGCGCGGGTGATCGACACGGAGGGCGGTCAGGTCGCCGACGTGTTCGCGTTCGTGGCGGAGGACCCTCGTGAGTACGCGAGGGCCGGGCACACGCGGGTGGGGGTGGCCCGGCTGTTCCCCTGGGTGGGCGAGTCCTTCGTCACGAACCGCCGCCGTCCGATCCTCGCGTTCGAGGAGGACACGTCGCCCGGCTTCCACGACCTGCTCTGCGCGGCCTGCGACCCGACCCGCTACGAGCTCCTCGGCGCCGGGCCCGGGCATGCGAGCTGCCAGGACAACCTCCTGCGCGCGACGGCGCGCCTGGGATTCGACGACGTGGAGGTGCCCCAACCGATCAACGTGTTCATGCGGACGCCGCCCCAGCCCGACGGCACGATCGCGTTCCTGCCGGCCCTGTCCCGCCCCGGGGACCACGTGACGTTCCGCGCCGCGCTCGACGTGATCCTCGTGGTCTCCGCGTGCCCGATGGACCTGAACCCCGTGAACAACGAGAACCCGACGGGGCTCGCGATCGAGCTGGACACGATCGCCTAGCCCTACCGAGCCGGAGAGCGGCCCCCGCCCACCGGAGCGCTACGAGGTCAGGTAGCGCAGGAGCATGCCCACGTTGTTCGGACCTTGGTACGAGCTCCCGCCGACCACGAGGCGGCTCGCCGCGTCCAGGTAGGCGTCGTTGCCGTACGCGCTCTCCCGGACGGCCGTGAGCACGACCCCGTTCCCGCCGAACGAGCGGTCCGAGGAGCCATCCGACCGGAGCCTCCCGACCGCGACCTGGATCGTTGCGGCCGTGTAGCCGGCGAAGACCAGGCGGGCGCTCGGGTCGACGCCGATCCAATCGACCTCGCCCGCCTCGCCATCGGCGCGGAACGCGCGCATCCCGTCGCCTGAGAAGGAGATGTCGAGCGCACCGCCCGGTCGCAGGCGGGCGATCGCGAGGCGCTGTACACCGGAGATCAGCTGCCAGCGGGCCGCCAGGATCCGACCGCGCTGATCGAGGCCCACCGCGTAGAACGTCCCCGCGTCACCGACGTCGCTCCCGGCCACGAGGTCACGACCCTCATCCCGTCACCGCTGAAGGTGTCGTCGAGATTCCCGTCGGGGAGGAGTCGCACCATGAAGGGGGCGGTGAGACCGGGTCCCGGCACGTCGCTCGACCCGGCGACGACGAGCCGCCCCGAACCATCGAGCGCGGCGGCCCGGCCGAGGTCGTTCTCGCCGCCGGTCGTCACCTGGACCGACCCGCCCGTCCCGAAGCGGGGGTCGAGCGACCCGTTCGGGCGGTTCACCGGGCTCTTCCCCGGCCCTTCTCCTGGGGAGAGGTCCCCAGACGACCGAGGCGCCTCTATCGGCCGTCGCTGGGCGGGTCGGCGGACCGAATGGACGAGAGCACGACGACCACCATACCCAGCCCCACGATGCACACAGCCAGCGCCAGCCCGCTCCACCAATGGGAGGCGACGTCGGCGAGCCCGCCACGCAACTCGGTGCTTGCCCAAGCGAGGAGTGCGACACCCAGCCCCGCCAGGAACGAACCCACCGAGAGCATGAGCAACGAGGGAAGCAAGGAAGAACGCCCAGGTCTCACCCACATCTCCATCTCTCGCATCTCGTTCCTCTGCCGAGGACCATCGCCCGAGGCCCTTCGCTTGTCAACCGGGATCATCGGAGAGCGACAAGATCACCACGAGCGCGAACGCGACAGGGCGACCACGCGGGGACTGGAGGCTCCTGTGCTGGATCACCCAGAGCGGGAGGAGTGGGATTCGAACCCACGAGCGAGTCGCCCCGCTAACGGTTTTCAAGACCGTCGCCTTCGTCCGCTCGGCCATCCTCCCGTCGGGAGCCTATCGCCTGCCCCGTGGCAGACCACGACCACGGCCGCCGCGCCGATCGCTTCCAGGGTCTTCGTGACGTTGAGCACATTCACGAGGTGCGCGCGGCACACCAATAACCCGGCATGGCGCAAGTAGGAGATCAGCAGCCGAGGTGTCGTGTCGGACGAGCTGCCCATCGAGCGCTGGGCAGGCGAGCTGCGGCGCGTGTGAGCCAGATCCGGGCGAGGGCGGGCGATCGCAGCCTTCACGATCAAGGAGGTTGTTCGCCGAGCGTGTGTTCGGCGTGGTCGCGGCGAACCATGCCGATCAGGCGGCCTTCCGCAGTCGTCACGAAGATCGACTTCACACCTGCCTTCTTCATCCGCTCCACCAAGGGCCGCAGCTCCTCCACGGGTCGCACCGTCGCGGGCCCCGGCTGCATGAAGGTCTCGACCTCCAACATCATCGGCGTCCGGAGGGTCTCTCCAACGAACCCGCCCGAGCACGATGCCCTCCTCGTTGGTCACCGCGCACATCGAGTCCGGTCCAGGCTCGAGCTTCGAGCGGATCGTCCCCGAAGTCGTTCCCAGACCACACACGAAGGTCGCAGGGATCAGGGCTTCGCCCGCGACCGCGTAGTGGGGCCCAACGCCTTCAGTCGGGAGGCCGGCGGCGAGCCACTCCAGCTTGCCGCCCACGAAGTCGTACACGGGGTCGAACCCGAGCGTCTCGAGCCGCCACGCGGCTCGTGGGCTCATGCCTCATACGTCGTCCCAGCAGTAGACGATCACCGGTCGCGATCGATCGAGGACGGCAGCGGTCTCGGCCGTGAGCTTCTTCAGGGAGAGTGATACAGCCCCGGGGAGATGCTCCTCCTCGTACTCCTTTTCGGGCAAGACCTCGACGAGCTGCGCGTCGCTCTCGCTGAGCAAGCTCCGCACGTCATCGAGCCCGATCTCCATGGGCATGGCGCCAGCATACGGGCAGGGGTCGCTTCGAAGCCCACGCTGGATTCTGACCCTCTGAGCCGATCTCACACGTCATTGGCGCCCAGCGAGACAGGGGAGCCCCTCGATCGATGTGGATGGAACCGCCGCGATGCATGCAGGCTCGCCGGCCACCGCCCGCGAAAGGCAACGGGAGAGCCCTGGGGCCAACCAATAGGATGCCCGGTCACGTGGCGACACGCGGGCTCCGCCGCTGTCGGCGGCTGATGGAGTCGGCCCGCTCGGAGCTATCGTCGGTGGGTGCATGCGCGGATCGTGGGCCTCTCGTTCGTCTCGGCGTGTTCGGTGCTCGCTGCCGCCCCCGCCCTCGCCGCCACCACCTCGCCCCAGCGTCCGATCCCGATCGCGGTAGACGACGACGCCCTTGTCCTGTGCGGATGGCCTGCGGCGCCCGCCGGTCGCTCGTGCGCCGTGTACGACGGGACCGGTGAGCCGGGGTTCGGTGAAAGCGAGATGACCCTCATCAACCTTGACCGGTGGGGCGTCGCCGGCGATGGGGCCTGCGTCGATGCGGGTGCAACGAGCCTGCAGGAATGGCTGGCATATGGAGCGCCGACCCTGCTGCGAACAGGCGTCCCGCCCGACGAGCTTCGACACGTATGTCGACATCGAGGGTCGACGCCGTTCCTGTTCGGCGACCTCGCGGCCCTCATCGGGTCGCGTCAGATCGTCGTCGTCAACGCCTGCGCGGACCAGGTGGACGAGCAAGGATTGCGAGCACCGTGCCCTCTCGAACCCGACAAGGTCGTGGGGATGTCGTTCGAGCTGCTCAGGGTCGATGCGGTGTTCCGTGGAGACGACCCGGCCGCCATCGGCACGCCGGCAACCGAGACCGAGCCGGGTGTCCCGGGCGCGTGCGGGCTGCGACCAGCCGACCCGAACGCGACGTGCACAGTCTTCAGCATCACCAACGGGCTCGTCCGGCTGACGATCCGGGTTCGCGGGCCCGGCCGCGGAGTGGTTCGCGCCGGGCATGGCACGCGATGCCGGGCCGCCGACGGCCGGTGCGTGTTCCGCGTGACATGGGCCGAGGCGCTACGCCTCCGAGCGGAGGCGTCCACCCGTTCGCGGTTCGCGGGATGGTCCGGCCGGTGCGGCAGCACACCCACGTGCACCCTGCCGATGCGTGGCCCGACGCTCGCCGTCGCGCGCTTCCAACGGACGTGAGTCCCGGACTCTGGGCGTGCGTTTGCCCTGGTCAGGGGGCTGAAGAAGTGCCTCGCGTCGCCTGATCATCCGGGCTCCAACTCGGATTCGGGAGGCCCTGCAAGCGGGTCGACGCCGCCACGTGAGTCTAGGCGGCCCCTGACGTTTCTCCCTCTGTGTACGCGCTATGTCGGCGGCCGAGTGGGATGGCGTCGAGCACCTGTCGCTCGGTAGCATCGATGTCGGTACGAACGCCGCCATCGATCCATGGGCTGTCGTCCCATCGAGGCCACAGATCGATCTCCCAGGCGGTCGAGACGTCCTCGAACACGAACCCGGCGACGTCTCTTGGGTAACGATCGGCGTAGACGCGAGCGATCAGCCCGGCGTAGGAGTGCGGCACGAGCACGTAGGGCGGATCTATGTCGGCTCCGTTGAGCAGGGCATGCAGCTCCTCGGCTTCCGAAGCAGCGGTGGGCGCGGCGCCACCAGGCGGCCTGGGATCGCTCGAGCCTTTGCCGGCTCGGTCGTAGGTGCACAGGCGGGTGCCCACCGTCTCGAACTGCGGCAAGAAATCGAACCACTCGCTCGTCCCCGCCGTATCGAGGCCCGCGTCGAGGATCACTGTGGGACTTCCCTCGCCGTGACATCGCCACGCAAGCTCGAACCCGCCCACGTCCACCCGTCCACCGTCGGGCAGGGGCGAGCCGGTCAGCGAAGGCTCGGGGGTGGCTCTCGTACACGCCCAGGAGCCCAGGCAGATCGCGAACACACTCGCGATCGCGGCGGACCATCCGCGTTTCCGCGTCGAGCTACCCTCCTTCCAGGATCAGCCGGTGAATGCTTGCATTCCCGCTCATGCAGCAGGCCGGTTCGCATAGAACGTGGCCACCGAAAACATCGCGCGTGCGCCAGCTTCACGTCGCCACACTTGGTTGTACGTCCACTGACGAGATCCCCTTCCTCGCGATGCTCACGGCGGGGACCATCGTATCTGCGACCTGGGGGAGTCTCGCTCGTCCACCCCCCGAGTGATGGCGAATGTATCCAGGAGGTGCCTGGCTAGGCGGACCAGCGGTCGAGGAACGCGAGCTCATCTCAGCTCCCGGGCGTCACACCCCTGAGGAGCCGGACGGGCCGACGCGTGGAAGACACTCCTCTGGTCGAACGGGCGCATCGCGCTCTCCGGCCCATGACCAACTGACCGAGAACTGGTACTGGCACTGCGCTCCGGTAGAGGAGGGGGACGGATCCGTCAAACGCCGATCGGCCCCGCTGGCGTGTCGGTGAACCGGAATCAGCGGCGGCCCGTTCGGCGGGTGACTGGGGTCGGGTCTCACGGACGCGATCTTGGAACGGCCAGAGGTGGGCGAGTTCTGCTTTCGGTCGAATACAGCAGCCTGTGGCGTGAGACCTCCATATCAGAACTGGAGGCCCGAATCACTGAACCTTGTCCGGGGGGGTTGGGTCTACCTCCTAGCCCCCAGAGCCGTTTCGTCGGCGGTGAAGTCGTCGGATCCTTCCGGCGGATGAGCAAGGTGCCAATCCACCGAGGCCTGCAACGCAACAACTGGTTCCGTCTCGGTCCATCCAAGCATGCGTCGAGCCTTCGAAGAATCGAAGAGCAGGTGTTGACCAAAGGAACCCGTGAGGCTCAGATCGGGCGGCAGCGCCTCGTCGGGGACGCGCACGAACTCACCCTGCCAGCCCGCCGCTCGTGCGATCTGCCGAGCCCATTGTGCCATGGTGCAGGTCCGCGACTCACACACGTTGAAGATCTCTCCTGCCGGATCGGTCTCGAGCGCGAGTCGGACGGCCCGTGCGATGTCGCGCACGTACCCGCGAGACCACAGCAGCGACCCGAGGCCTATCGGAATCGATGCCCGCTGGGCCCGGCACCGTCGAAGGATGAACTCCTCTCGGCGAGTGCGGTCGTGCTCGCCGTAGATCATCGGCAGGCGCAGGATCGTGGCACCGCGCCGAAGGTACTCCTCCTCAACATCGAGCTTCTCGTAGTCGTCGGCGGGGTTCCCCGTGTCGCGGTAGATGAATCGGTCTTCCCGAAGCGGTGCGGACTCATCGAGAGGCACAGCGTCCTCGCTCGCGTGGCCGTGAAGGGCGCCTGATGCCCGATACACGTCCATGCTGGACAGAGCGAGCAGCCGGATACCCTTCGGGACCGCTCGAAGGACCTGTTGGGCGTCCTGACTCGAGTACGGGGCGACATCGACGAGACTCGCCGGTGAGTACTTGAGGATCTGCGGCCACAGATCCTCGAACTCCGCGCGTGAGCCGTGGACATGGGCGCCCGAAGGCACAGGCTCAGGTTCTGTCACGCCTCGATGAACGACGCAAACATCATGTCCGTGCTCGGACAACTCTCGAACGATCCACCGACCCACGAACCCTGTTCCACCGAGGACAACGATGCGCATCAGCGCCAAGTATGGATCCAGCCGGCCAAAGCAGTCTTTCGATGTGCTGCTCTCTGCACACAGCACGTTGGCTCTGCCCGCTCGCGTCAATCTTCGAACAGGACGCTGATGT
>JAOUEA010000012.1 GCA_029858935.1 Actinomycetota bacterium | reverse complement strand
TCTCGCCACGGCGACCGCAGATGCGCAGCGCGCGATCGATGACGGAACGGCACTCGAGCGCTTCCGGTCGATGGTCGAGGCACAAGGTGGCGATCCGCGGGTGGTCGACGATCCGACCGGGGTGCTCCCGTCGGCGCCGGTCGTGCTTCCCATCGAGGCGGATCGAGCGGGGATCGTCGCGAGCATGGCGACCGAGCGGATCGGGCTGGCGAGCGGAGCGCTCGGAGCGGGCCGCGTGCGGAAGGGGGACCCGATCGACCCCGCGGTAGGTATCGTGGTGCGGTGCAAGATCGGTGATCAGCTCGAGGTGGGGCAACCGGTCGGTGAGGTGCACGGCCGCGACGCCGACGGCGTCCGCCGGGCCGCCCGCGAAGTGCTCGACTCGCTCGAGCTGCGAGATGAGCCCGTGACGCCGCCGCCGTTGATCCATGCGTGGCTCGACTGAGGAGACGACGACGGCAGTGGGCAACTTCACGGCGCTCGGCATCCGGCTCGCCGTGTACATGCTCGTGTCCCTCGCGATCGCGACGTCGGTGCGCGAGCTCGCGAGGGCACGGACCGCTTCGACGCTCGGCGACCCGACGCCGCGCCTCTGGGGACGGCTGACCCTCAACCCGAAGGCGTGGTTCGAACCCTTCGGGAGCGGTCTCGTGCCGGGGTTGATCGCCGTCTTGTGGACCGTGCAGGTGCTGGTGATCCCGGCGGCCTACGGCAAGCCGGCGCCGGTCGATCCGAGCTACCTGCGTCGCACGCGCGACCTGGTGTTCGTGTCGATCGCAGGACCGATCGCAAACCTCACGCTCGCGATCGTGGCCGGGCTCCTGGTTCGGATGGCGATCTTCCCCCTCGAAGGTGCGCGGGCCCTGGTCGTCTTCGCCTTCACGAACGCCGCATCGCTCGTCTTCCATCTGTTGCCGATCCCGGGTCTCGACGGTGCGCGCGTCGTCGGGATGCTGCTGCCCCCGCAAGCACGCGAGGTGTACCGGAACGCCGACAAGTACCTGCCGCTGTTCGTCCTCGTGGCGCTCTTCGTCTTCTCGACGTTGACCCTCGGCTTCCTGACGACGCTTGCCGGAGCCATCTGCGATGCCGCGACCGGGCTCCCCTGCGAGCAGGTCATGCAGATCGGCTGACCGCCGGGCGCGACCCGCCGCCTCCCGAGGCGGAGCTGCGCCCGCGCTATCATCCCCGGCATCGACCAGCCAAGCACCGCCGATGTTCCGTCCGCCACGCGCTCCCGCGTGTTGACGGGCTATCGCCCGACCGGTCCGCTGCACGTCGGACACTGGGCCGGCAACATCGAGAACATGGTCGCATTGCAGGAAGATCCGGATCGCGATTGCTTCTTCTTCATCGCCGACTGGCACATGCTCACCACGCACTACGACCGAACCGACGAACTGCCCGGCTTCGTCCACGACCTCGTGCTCGACTGGCTGGCGGCTGGTCTCGATCCGGAGCGCTCGACGATCTATCGGCAGTCCGACGTGCCCGAGGTTGCCGAGCTGGCCCTGCTGCTCGGCATGGTGACGCCCCTCGGCTGGCTCGAACGGGTTCCGTCGTTCAAGGAACGACTCCGCGACATGGCCGAGCGTGACATCGCGAACTTCGGCTTTCTGGGCTATCCGGTGCTGCAGACGGCGGACATCGCGATCGTGCGGGGCGAACTCGTGCCGGTCGGGGAGGATCAGGTCCCGCACCTTGAGATCAGCCGCGAGATCGTGCGGCGCGTCAATCGCCTCTATGGCGATGTCCTCGTGGAGCCGCAGCCACTGCTGTCGGAGACCCCGTTGATCCCAGGATCCGACGGACGGAAGATGTCGAAATCGCTCGACAATGCGATCTGGGTTCGCGACGACGAGGATGCGATCCGAGCAAGCGTTCGTTCGTTCATCACCGATCCGCAGAAGGTGCGCCGCGGCGACCCCGGGCGCCCCGAGATCTGCCCCATCTTCGCCCTCCAACGGCGGTTTTCCCCCGAGCGGATCGGCGAGATCGAGGCAGGTTGCCGCTCCGGCGAGCTCGGATGCGTGGACTGCAAGACGATCCTCGCCGACAACCTGATCGAGTACTTCCGCCCGTATCGAGAGCGGCGGGCCGAGCTCGCAGGCGACCAGGGACTCGTCGAGCGGGTGCTGGCCGACGGAGCGGGCAGGGCCAGGCCGGTGGCCCGACAGACGCTCGATGCCGTGCGAGAGGCGATGCATTTCCGATGAGAGCTTCGCCCGACACAGGCGAGCGCGATGAGTGACGGCGCGGCTGTGGCGCCACCCACCACCGAGTTCGCGGTCGACCTTCCGACCTACGCCGGACCGTTCCGCCTGCTCGCCGAGCTGGTGATGGAGCAGAAGGTCGACGTCTGCGACGTGGCCGTCTCGGCCGTGACCGATCGCTACCTCGCCCACGCCAAGCAAGCCGACCGTTGGAACCTCGAGGAGGCCACGTGGTTCATCGCGATCTGCGCCGTGCTTCTCGAGCTGAAGGTCTCTCGCCTGACGCCCCGCCACACGGAGCTCGACGAGGAAGACCTGATCGGCGGATCGCCCGATCTCGCCTATGCGCGGTCGCTCGAGCTCGCGGCGTTCCGCAAAGTCGCCGTCGAGATCGCTCGCCGGCTCGAAGACGAGGCTGGATACTTCGCCCGCGACGTCGGCCCCGGTCCCGAATTCTCCCACCTGTACCCCGACCCCATGGTCCATCTTCGTCCCGAACACCTCGCGACGATGGCAGCGGCGCTGTTGCGTCCTCCTCCGACCCTTGACCTCTCACACGTCACGCCGGTCCGTTACACGGTGGCCGAGGCGATGTCGACGCTGGAGGAGCGAATCACGAGCTTCGGCCGGGGGGCGACGTTCCGCGACCTCGTCGCAGATTGCGATGAGCGCATCCACGTCGTGGTGCGGTTCCTGGCGATCCTAGAGCTCTACCGCGAAGGGAAGGTCGAGCTCGCGCAGGCGGAGACCTTCGGCGAGATCGAGGTCGCGTGGACTGGATGAACCGATGATGGAGCGTCCGGAACGAGACGACGTGGCCGGTGCGGAGACGCCGGTCGCGGAGACTCCGGTCGCCGATACCCGGGCGCTCGAGGCGCTGTTCTTCGTCTCGGACGAGCCGCTGACCGCGTCGCTGCTGGCTCAGGCGCTCGACGTGGACCGTCGTACGGTCGAGGCGCTGTGCGATCGGCTGCAGCGAGACCTGGAGGACCGTGGGTCTGGGCTCGTCTTGCGCAACGTGGCCGGAGGGTGGCGCCTGTACACCCATCCCGACACGGCGTCGGTGGTCGAGCAGTTCGTGCTCTCTTCTCGGCAGGCACGCCTGACGAAGGCGGCGCTCGAGACGCTCTCGATCGTCGCCTACAAGCAGCCGGTGACGCGGCACCAGGTGAGCGGCATCAGGGGCGTGAATTCCGACGGGGTGCTGCGGGCGCTGGCAGACCGCGGGCTGATCGAGGAAGCCGGCCGCGACGAGTCGCCCGGGCGCCCGGTGCTCTACGCCACCACGCCGGGGTTCCTCGAGCGGCTGGGGCTGCCGTCGCTGGCGTCGCTGCCGGCGCTCGCGCCGCTGCTCGATCCGGCGTCCGACGCCGATCCGCTGGCCGAGGTGGAGAGCGATGCACCGGATGCGAGTGACGAGGCTGCGAGCGGAACCCCCGGCGACGATGTCGACGCTGCTGCGCCCGACGAAAGCTGAGACGCGGTGGCCGTGGAGCGACTCCAGCGCGCCCTCGCCAGGGCAGGTTTCGGCTCCAGGCGCACGTGCGAGCAACTGATCGTCGAGCGGCGCGTGACCGTCGACGGCGTCGTCGCGACGCTCGGCGACAAGGTCGAGGTCGGGACGAACATCGTGTGCCTCGACGGTCTCGAGGTCGACCTGGATCCCGATCTGCGCTACTACGCCTTGCACAAGCCGCCCGGCGTGGTGACCACGATGCGCGATCCTCAGGGGCGTCCGGACATCACCGCCTTCCTCCCTGAGGGAACGCGGGTCTTTCCCGTCGGCCGCCTCGACCGCGACTCGGAAGGCCTGCTCCTGCTCACGAACGACGGGGAACTCGCGAATCGCCTGCTGCACCCGCGGCACGGGGTGGAGAAGGAGTACCTGGCCGAAGTCGACGGCGAACCGACCGCCAAGCAGCTCGCCCGCGTGAGGTCAGGGGTGGAGCTCGACGATGGCCCGGCCCGCGCGGTGCGTGGGCGCATCATCGCGGCGTCGAAAGGTCGCGGCGCCGTGCGACTGGTGATGACCGAAGGCCGCAAGCGCGAGGTTCGCCGGCTCCTGGCGGCCGTCGGTCTTCCGGTCACGCGCCTCATACGGCTGCGTATCGGCCCGATCGGGCTCGAGGGACTCGAGCCCGGCGGCGTGCGGTCGCTCGAGCGTGGCGAGATTCAGGCTCTCGCTCTCGCCGCCTCCGCTGGGCGGTAGCCTGTTGGCCGGCCCGCCGGAAGGCGGCGCTCCGGCGGAGGGACGACATGACGGTACGGGCGATCCGTGGTGCGATCGTGGTGGTTGAGGACACACCCGCGTGCGTGCTCGACGCGACGCAGCGACTCGTCGAGGCCATGCTCGAGCGCAACGGTGCCGTCGGCGAAGACCTGATCAGCATGCTCTTCACGGTGACCGACGACATCACGTCGGTCTTCCCTGCCGAGGCGGCTCGCCGCATGGGACTCGGGTCGGTGCCGCTGATGTGTGCCAGAGAGATCCCGGTTGCCGGATCGATGCCGCTCGTGGTCCGCGTCCTGATGCACCTGCACACGCAGCGGTCCCTCACGGAGGTCGAGCCGGTGTATCTCGACGGGGCCGAGTCCCTGCGCGATGACCTCGGTTAGGCGCGTCGCCGTCATCGGGACAGGCCTGATCGGCACGTCGGTCGCGCTTGCATCGGCACGTGTCGGCGCCGCTGTCGTGGGGTGGGACGCGGATGCGGCCGTTGCCCGGCGAGCGTCGGACCTCGCGGGATTCCGGCTGGCTGAGTCGCTCGAGGATGCGGTCGGTGACGCCGACGTCGTGGTCGTGGCCACGCCGATCCCGACGATCGCCGTGCTCGTGGCGAGGTGCCTCGCCAGATCCGCTGGGGCTGTCGTGACCGATGTCGGGAGCGTGAAGACGGCGCTCGTTCGCCGAACCCTCGAGGAAGCTCCAGCGACCGACATCGGTCGGTTCGTGCCGGGCCATCCGATGGGCGGCAGCGAACGATCTGGGCCCGAGCATGCGTCGGCCTCGGTCCTCGACGGCATCGTCTGGGCCATCACGCCCCATGAGGCCAGCGACGCCGCGTCCGTGGCGGCCCTCGAGTCCTGGGTCGCCTCCTTGGGGGCGCGGCCCGTGCGACTCGATCCGACCCGCCACGATCGGCTCGTGGCATTCGTCAGCCATCTTCCGCAGGTCGCCTCGACGGCACTGATGAGCCTGGCGGCGACCGAGGAGGCCGACGAGCCCGAGATCCTGTTGCTTGCCGCGGGTGGATTCCGCGACCTCACCCGTCTGGCGGCATCCAACCCTTCGCTGTGGAGCGACATCCTGCTGGGGAATCGCCTGGCGATCGCAGAGGCGATCGATCTCTACGCTGAGCGGCTCATGCGACTCCGGGCCGAGATCGTGGGGGAGCGGGGACGCGATGTGGAAGCGACCTTCGACGAGGCGAAGCGGGCCCGTCTCCGCCTGGCGGCCAAGCCCACCGTGCGGGCGGGGGTGGCGGTGCTCCAGGTCGTCGTGCCCGACCGCCCCGGGGCGCTCGCGAACCTGACGGCCGTGCTGAGGGATGGCGACGTGAACATCGAAGATCTCCAGATCGTCCACTCGCCCGAGGGTGGGCGCGGCACGGTGCACCTCACGGTGGTGGCCGACGCGGCCGACCGGGCGCACTCGGTGCTCGTCGACGTCGGCCTCGACCCCACCAGGCTCGCCTGAGGGTCGCGCCATGCATGTGCGGATCGAACCCGGAGGTCGCCTGCAGGGAACGACACGCGTGCCGGGTGACAAGTCGATCTCGCACCGGTGGTTGATGCTGGCAGCGACCGCCGTTGGCCGTAGCGCTCTCATGGAGGTTCCGCCATCTCTCGACGTCCGATCGACGGCTGCCGCCCTCGCAGCCCTGACAACGGAGGCTCGACCTGCACTGCAGAGCTGGGCTTCGTACGATGCCGACACCGCCGAGGGTCACCGTTCCACGTGGAACGTGAAGGTCGACGGTGACACGAACGGGCCTCCGCCGGTCTCCCTTGAGGTCGAGGGTAAGGGGCGAAAAGGACTGACCGTGCCCGATCGAGCACTCGACTGCGGGAACTCCGGAACCTCGATGCGCCTCCTGATGGGGTTGGTCTCGTCGGCCGCCTTCATGACGGCGCTCGAGGGGGACGCGAGCCTGTCGAGCCGGCCGATGGAGCGGGTAGCCATGCCCCTGCGCGAGATGGGGGCCGAGATCGACACCGACCGTGGCCACGCTCCCGTCGTCGTTCACGGCAGGCCGCTTCACGGGATCGTGTTCGAGCCCACGGTGCCGAGCGCCCAGGTCAAGAGCGCCGTGCTCCTGGCAGGCCTCGACGCCGATGGGTTGACGGTCGTTCGTGAGTCCGTGCCGACTCGAGACCACACCGAGCGGGCGCTGCTGGCCTTGGGCGCCCCGATCGAGGTCGGAGAGACGGTCGCCGTGGGGCGGTTCCAGCACGAGGGATTCTCGGCCGTCGTTCCCGGCGACGTCTCGTCGGCCGCCTTCCTCGTGGCCGCGGCGGCGCTCACGGGATCGGAGCTGACGGTGGCGGGGGTCGGTCTCAACCCGACCAGGACTCGGGTCTTCGAGGTGATGGAGCGGATGGGTATCACGGTCGAGCGGAGCATCCGCCATCACGAGCTGGGTGAGCCCGTCGGCGACATCCATGTGCCGCCGACCGCCGGCGTCGGTCCGGTTCGCGTCGAGGCGAACGAGCTGCCGCTCGTGGTCGACGAGGTTCCGGTCCTCGCCTTGCTGGCAGCGCACGCTCCCTCGGATTCGTGGTTCACGGGAGCGGGTGAACTCAAGCTGAAGGAATCCGACCGCCTCACCGGCATCGCCGAGGCGATCCGTGGCCTCGGCGGGCACGCGGCCGTCGAGGGCGACGACCTCGTCGTGGCCGGCGGTGGCCTCGAGGGGGGTCGCGGCGACGCGAGGGGCGATCATCGCATGGCCATGGCGCTGGTGGTCTCGGGTCTTGCCGCCCGAGGCGCGGTCGAGGTCGACGGTGTCGAGCATGCGGAGGTCTCGTTCCCTGGGTTCGTTCGCACCCTGGTCGCGCTCGGCGCCACGATCGAACCGGTGGCGGGCGAATGAGCCCTTCGCCTCGTGTCGTCGCGATCGACGGCGCCGCCGGAAGCGGCAAGAGCACCCTTGCCCGAAGCCTGGCTGCCGCGCTGGGGCTCCCGTACGTGAATACGGGGCTCATGTATCGAGCGCTTGCGGCAGCTGCACTCCGGGAGGCGACACCGCCCGACGACGATCAGGCGCTCGTGCGACTGGCTCGGGGGTTGAGGTTCATCGTGCGGGTGGAGCCGCCCGGCGAGCTCGAGGTCGAGGGTTACGACTCGAGCGAACTCACCAGCGTCGAGGTCGAGTCGACGGTGTCGGTCGTCGCGAGCCACGACGTCGTGCGAGCCTACATGCGGCGCGAACAACGCGAGCTCGGGAACCGGCACGGGGCGGTGATGGAGGGTCGAGACATCGCTTCCGTCGTGTTCACCGACGCTCCCGTCAAACTCTACCTCCAGGCTCCTGCCGATCTCCGCGCGCACCGCCGCGCGATCGAGCGCTCGTCGGGTCAGGGGAGCGACGTCGCTGCCGCACTCGGCCGTCGCGACGAGCGCGACGCGAGAACGACCCCGCACGAGCCGGCTCCCGGCGCCGTGGTGATCGACACGAGTGAACTCGACCCCCAGCGTACCCTCGCGGTCGCGATCGAGGCCGTGCGTGAGCTCGCGCCCGAGATGCTGGGGTCGGGGCCGACCGCCTCGGGGACATCGACGTGACCGGCAGCGACGTCCATCACGAGCCGACGCTCCCGCTGCCTCGCATCGCGGTCATCGGTCGTCAGAACGTCGGGAAGTCGACACTCGTGAACCGGCTCTTCGGTCGACGGGAGACGATCTCCCACGATCTTCCCGGCGTCACCCGCGACCGCGTCGAGGTCGAGGCCGCCTGGCGGGGACGCCGCTTCTCGCTGGTGGATACCGCTGGCTACCTGCGTACGGCCCAAGGGGTCGAGGCACTCGCTCGGGCTCAGGCAGACCGGGCGATCGAGCAGGCCGATTTGATCCTGCTCGTGGTTGACGCGCAGGCCGGCATCACCGAGGAGGACGGGGCGCTCGCCAAGCGGCTGCGAGGGGCCACGGTGCCGGTCCTGGTTGCGGCCAACAAGGTCGACACCGATCGGGAGGAGGCCGACGCCGCCGCGTTCCATTCGTTGGGTCTCGGGGAACCCTTCGCCGTCTCGGCGATGCACGGCCGGTCGGCCGGCGACCTGCTCGATCGAATCGTTCAGTTGCTTCCGGATGCGCCGCGTGAGACCGCGACCACCGCCGTCGAACCCAGGTTCGCGCTCGTGGGGCGCCCCAATGTCGGCAAGTCGAGTCTCTTCAACCGGCTGGCCGGGCAGGACCGATCGGTGGTGTTCGAGGAAGCGGGCACGACCCGCGACGCCGTCGACGCGCTCGTCGAGTGGCCCGACGGCCCCGTGCGCTTCGTCGACACCGCCGGCATGCGCAGAGCCACCAAACTTCGCGGCGTCGAGTATTACAGCGTCGTACGGGCAACCCAGGCGATCGGGCGAGCCGACGTGGCGCTGCTTCTGCTCGACGCGGAGCAGGGCTACACGGTCGAGGACAAGAAGATCGCCAACGTGGTGATCGGCGAGGGGCGCGCCCTCATGCTGGTCGCGAACAAATGGGATCTCGTCGAGGACAAGGACGACACCTACGCCGCCCTCGTTCAGACGGCCAGGCAATTCGCCTCGGCGCCGGTGATGCGCACGTCGGCGAAGACCGGCCGGGGGGTGCACCGTCTGCCTCCTGCCCTGCTCGACCTCCGCGAGCGCTGGACGTCGAGGGTTCCGACCTCAAAGGTCAACGAGGTGGTGCAGCAGGCCCAACGGGAGCGGCCAACCCCTCGGTCCGCGGGAACGTTGCACTACGCGACGCAGGTCGCCACGTCGCCGCCGTCGTTCGTGATCTTCGGAGGCGCTCGCGAACCGGATCCTGCCTATCGGCGCTACATCGAGAATCGGCTGAGACGGACGTTCCGCCTCGAGGGTGTGCCCGTGCGGGTGACGTATCGCCCGAGGAAGCGGCGGGGCGGCACCTCGCGCTGACGCGCCCCGCCGAGGTACCGGCCCATCCGGGTGACGAGCCGCGACCCTCGAGCCGATACAATCGCGAGGCACGGGACGTGGCGCAGTCTGGTAGCGCACCGGTCTGGGGGACCGGGGGTCGCGGGTTCAAGTCCCGCCGTCCCGACCGATGGACGCACCTGGTGACCGCGCGCAGGCCTCGTCGCGCCTGCTCACGGTCCCCAATCTGATCTCGGCGCTCCGCATCGCGGCGATTCCCGTGTTCTGGGTGTTGATCGTCGACGACGACACGACCGCATGGGGCATCGTGCTATTCGGCGTCGTGGTGGCCACCGACTGGGTCGACGGCACGATCGCGCGGCGGACGGGGCAGGTCTCGGAACTGGGCAAGGTGCTGGACCCGCTGGCCGACCGACTCGCGATCGCGGCGGGCCTGATCGCCCTGGTCGTGCGCGGCGCGTTCCCAGCGTGGGCGGCGGGCCTGATCCTCGCGCGCGACGTCGCCGTGCTCGCGGCCTGGGCCGTGCTCGCCACGAAGGGGTTCCGTCTCGACGTCAGGTGGATCGGCAAGGTGGCGACCTTCGAGCTCATGATCGCGATCCCGGCCGTGTCGTGGGGCACCCTCGGGCTCTGGCCGGCCGGCGCAGCGCTCGCGATCGGATGGCCCGTGTACGCCTTGGGGATCGTGGAGTACTACATCGCCGCCGCCGCCTATGCCGCCGACCTGCGCCGAACCCTCCGTACAGCGTGAGATCGGCGGGCATCCGGATCCACGGAGGACTATCGTTCCGGTCGCTGGATACGTCCGGCGACCCGCGCAGGAGCAGAAGGAGGACGACCGTGGAGTTCCCCGAGGAGCTTCGCTACACGAAGGAGCACGAGTGGGCCCGGACCGAGGGCGAGCGGGTCCGCGTCGGCATCACCGACTTCGCCCAAGATGCGCTCGGGGACGTCGTCTACGTCGACCTTCCCGAGATCGGTGCGAAGATCCAAGCGCACCAGCCCTTCGGGGAGGTGGAATCGACCAAGAGCGTCTCCGACGTGTACAGCCCTCTCGCGGGAACGATCGTGGAACGCAATCCACTGATCGAGGAACGACCGGAGCTCGTCAACGAACAGCCCTACGGCGACGGATGGCTCGTGGTGATCGCGCCCGACGACCCGCGTGCGACCGATGGTCTGCTCGACGCCGAGGCGTATCGGTCTTTCACAGAGGATGGGGCTGCATGACCGGGGTCAGGGCTGCAGATCACCTGCGTCATCGAGACTTGACCCAGTCGACCCCTGGTCGAGCCTCAACATCCTGAAGGGTCGAGGGTTGCCCTGAAGTGCGGTTGAAGGTGCTCTCACCCTGCGGTAACGTCGATCCTTCACCCGTCGAGCGGTCGAACGCTCGACCTGTATCCTCGGCGGGAGAGCGAACGTGATGGAGACCTGACGTTGTACTGCACCCGTTGTGGACATCCCAACCGAGATGATGCACGCTTCTGTGCCGAGTGTGGTGCTCCACTCCACGGCGATGCCACCGTCTCACTCACACCGATCGAGCCCGACGATGAGGCGCACGATGAGTTCCCGTTCCCACACGATGAACTGAGGCCCGGTCAGGCTCTCGTTCTGGTCAAGCGTGGTCCCAACGCGGGGTCGACCTTCCTGATGGAGGCCGACGTCACGACGGTCGGGCGAGCGACCGACGCGGCCGTCTTCCTCGACGACGTGACCGTCTCACGGGCGCATGCGGTCTTCGAGCGCCGAGCCGGTGCGGAGTGGTTCGTGCGCGACGTCGGAAGCCTCAACGGCACATATGTGAACGGGGAGCAGGTCGTGGAGACGAAGCTGGCCTCGGGCGATGAGGTTCAGGTGGGTCGGTTCAAGCTCGTGTTCTTCTCGGCAGGGGAGTGATGGGACAGATGGCGGGAACCCGAAACTATCAATCCATCGGCGAGGTCCTCGTCGCCGTGAAGACCGAGTTCCCCGACATCACGATCTCGAAGATCCGGTTCCTCGAGGCGGAGGGGCTGATCGAGCCCGAGCGCACTCCGTCGGGGTACCGCAAGTTCTACGTCGGTGATGTCGACCGACTGAAGTCCATCCTGCGTATGCAGCGTGACGAGTACCTGCCGCTCAAGGTGATCAAGGAACGCCTGGTGAAACGAGACGCCGACGAGGAGCTCGACGGCGACCAGGAGCGCGACGGGGACGGGGCCGAGTCCGGCGACGACGTCGACGACGTCGACGAGGGCCTCGCGGACGCGCCGACCGGATTGCAGATGTCGATCGAGGAGATGTCCGCGGCCACCGGCGTCGAACGCGACCGCATCAAGGAGCTCGAGTCGTTCGGCATCGTGTGCTCGCACGGCCCCGATGGAGCGATCTACTACGATGGCGACGACTACATCGTCTTGTCGATCGTGAAGGACTTCCTGCGCTTCGGCATCGAGCCGAGACATCTGACGATGTACAAGCACTTCGCGGACCGCGAGTCGAAGTTCTTCGAAGACCTGGTGGCTCCCCGGCTCCGACAGAAGAACCCCGACGCTCGTCGCGCGGCCGCCGAGACCCTCGCGGAGTTGTCCGTGACCTCACGCAAGTTCAAGCAGGCACTGCTGAGGACGAACCTGCGCGAGGATCTGCGCGGCGCGTGAGGTTCCTTCGCGGCAGGGGGCTTACGAGCCTGAGATCCGCACGCATCGCCGTCGTGCTGTCGGTGCTGGCGGGGCTCGGCCTGCACCTCGCCTTGCTCGGTACGGCCTCGGCCGAGCGCGCGGGCCCGCCGCCGACCCCCGTGCCGCCGCGAGGCTCGCCCTCGCCCTTCCCACAGTCGCTCGCGACGCCGACCGACCCCGGTCCCGTGCCGAAGGTCGACGTGCCGGTCGCCCTCCTGGCAGACCTCGACGACGGTCAGGTGATGTACGCGAAAGCCCCCGAGGTCCGTCGGCCCATCGCCAGCCTCACCAAGGTCATGACGGCGTTGGTCGTGTTGGCGCGTCGCGATCTCGACGATGTGATCCCGGTGGCCGCGGGTGCGGTCTTCGACGACCGTGACTACGGTGCGTCGTCGACCTTGGGGCTGCGAGCGGGGGAGCGCCGCACCGTCCGGGAGTTGCTCGACGCCCTGATGCTGCAGTCGGCCAACGACGCCGCCCTCGCGCTGGCGATCGATGTGGGCGGCACGGAGCAGCGCTTCGTCGCGATGATGAACGACCGCGCGCGGGCTCTGGGTATGCGCGACACGACGTTCTTCTCGCCCAACGGACTCGACGACCGTGGCCGCTCGACGGCGCGCGATCTGCTGATCCTGACCCGTGCCGCCTACGCTCAGAAGGGCTTCGGAAGCATCGTGTCGTCGAAGTTCCGCACGATCCCGGCGCCTCAGGGCAAGCCGAGACGCGTGCAGAATCGCAACGCGCTGCTCTGGCTGTATCGAGGGGCGATCGGTGCGAAGACCGGCTTCACCACGGGAGCGGGCTTCTGTCTGATCGCGACCGCGGAACGTGGGGATCGTCGACTTGTCGCCATCGTGCTCGGGGACCGCAACGAGGCGTTCTCCGAGGCAGCCGAGCTCCTCGACCACGGCTTTGACGGGTTCCGGGAAGCGACCTTCGTGCGGGCAGGCGAGGCGGTGGGCACCGTGGCGATCCGAGGCGGGGCGGTGCCCGTCGAGTCGGCCCGGGCGATCACGGCGTTGGTGCCGGTCGCCCAGCTCGAGCAGATCTCCCGGCGGGTCGTCGTGTCGCCCGATGCGGTGTTCCCCCCGGCGGTGGGGGAGCGTGTGGGGACGATCAAGATCACGATCCCCGGCGTCCACCTGGGGTCCAGCGCGCTTCGGGTCGCGGCGGTGCCGCCGCCTCCACCCGCCGGTGACGGTCCCTGGTGGTCGCGTGCGGCGACCGCCGTCGGGCGAGCGGTCGCCGACGCCTTCGAGGGGCTGGTTGGGTAGCCCCGCCTGCTACGCTCGGCCGTCATGACGGAGGTCGCGAGCGTCCTGTTCGGGCGCGAGGACATCCGCCGCCGGGTGGACGAGCTCGGCCGCACGATCGCCGGGGACTACGTGGGGCGTGAGCCCGTGTTGATCACGGTCCTCAAAGGCGGCGCGGTGTTCCTCGCGGACCTGATGCGGGCCACGCCACTGTCGCTCGAGCCCCACTTCATGGCGATCAGCCGCTACGGCGACGCCGAGGAATCCCTCGGACGTGTACAGATCTTGCTCGACACCGACGTCGACCTGGCAGGGCGCGACGTGATCCTGGTCGAGGACATCGTCGATACGGGTTTGACCCTTCGCTACCTGCTCGGTGTGCTCCTCGCGAGGGATCCCGCGTCGCTCGAGGTCTGCACCTTGCTCGACAAGGCGGTCAGGAGGATCGTGCCCCTGACGCCTCGCTACGTCGGTTTCGATTGCCCCGATCGTTTCGTCGTCGGATACGGGCTCGATTTCCAGGAGCGGTATCGCAATCTGCCCGACATCCTGAAGGTCGACGATCTCGAAGCCCTCAAGGACGACCCCGGCGCTTTGTCACCCCGGTTCGCGTCTGCCTGATCGCGCGCCCCCGCGTTCGGTTGCCCGACCTCGGAGCCGCGGTTACGCTCGGAAGACGATGATCGAGATGGAACTGACCGGGGTGCGCGTCGAGCTCCCGACCAACCAACCGATCGTCCTGTTGCGCGAACGCGACGGCGAACGTTACCTGCCGATCTGGATCGGGGCCGCGGAAGCTGCGGCCATCGCCCTGTCACTGCAGGGCGTCGTCACGGCTCGCCCGATGACCCACGATCTCCTTCGGACGATCCTCGAAGACCTCGCCGTCGACGTTCGCCGCATCGAGGTGACCGAGCTGCGTGAGTCCACCTTCTTCGCGACGATCGCGATGAACCGACAGGGCGAGGATTACGAGATCTCCTCACGTCCCTCCGATGCGATCGCCCTCGCGGTTCGCATGTCGGTGCCGATCTTCGTGCACGAAGACGTGCTCGAGGAGGCATCGATCCTGATCCCCGACGACGAGGACGAGGAAGTCGAGAAGTTCCGGGAGTTCCTCGATACGGTCACGCCCGAGGACTTCGCCGGCTGAGGCACCGACTCGGCTTGCCGGCCCCGCTCAGGTGCAGAAGAACAAGGTGACGTAGAGGCGGCCTCGGTCATCGGTCGCCGACCCGACGGCCACGCGGGAGAAGGTGCGGTCGAGCACGTGCCTGCGATGCGATGGGCTCTTCATGAATGCCCGCTGCAGATCGGCGACATCCCCGGTCGTGTACCCGACGTTCTCGCCCCAGGCCCGGCAGCGAACGTTGTAGCGGCTCGGGCCGGAGGTGTGGAAGAGGCTGCCGCGGCGGGCCATGGCCCGAGCGTGCTTGGTCGCGGCGTCGGTGAGCCGGTAGGCGCGGTCGAGCCGGCCGACCGAGTGGTTCATCCGGGCCTGATTCGTCTCCCGGAACATCTGCCACGTGTAGTTGGGCGTCCTCGCGAGCGCACCGGTCGGCACGAGGGCGAGGGCGAGGGCCAGAGCGAGGGCGGTGGTTGTCGCCACGCGGCGAAGGGTTCGTGTCATGGCTCGATGGGTCTCCTGCGACTCGACGTGGTCCTTCCTGACTAGGGATGCATCGGGCGCGCACCCGGAGAACTTGAGCCGCAGGCGACGTCCGGGGGGCCCGTGGGCGTTGACAGGCCCTCAGACTGCCCCTACGCTGCGGAAACACATCGGCGTGATTATGGAGTGGTGATGAGCGAACAAGGGTTCCGTGCACCCGAAGCGAAGCGCATCGTGGGCATCTCGTACCGCCAGCTCGATTACTGGACCCGAACGGGCCTCGTGACACCCTCCGTGAAGGACGCGCACGGGTCCGGCACCCAGCGGCTCTACTCGTTCCAGGATCTGGCGACGCTGAATGTGATCAAGAAGCTGCTCGATACGGGCGTGTCGCTGCAACGGGTCCGCAAGGCGGTCGACCACCTCCGCACGATGGATCGGCCGCCCCACGGGGTGACGCTGATGTCCGACGGTGCCGGCGTCTACGAAGCCCATTCACCCGAGGCGGTCGTTGATCTGTTGAAGAACGGCCAGGGCGTGTTCGCCATCTCGCTCGACGCCGTCTACAGCGACCTCGAGGAGTCGGTCGCGTCGGCGTCGAAGCCGCGTGCCCGCCGGGCAGCGGCCGGAGGGTCGTGAGCGCACAGCCCGCGAAGCTCGACGTTTCGCCCCCCAAGAGCGACACCATCCGCTTCGCGCACGCGTCCGAGCGCCAATTCGCCGAGCTCCTCGATTTCTATGCGATCGAGTGGGACTACGAGCCGACCTCGTTCGATCTCGAATGGGATCGCGAGGGCCGGGTGCTGCAGCGGTTCACGCCGGACTTCTACCTCCCCGAGTTCGACCTGTACATCGAGATCACCACGCTGAGTCAGAAGCTCGTGACGAAGAAGAACCGGAAGGTGCGACGTCTCCGCGAGCGATACCCGGAGGTCACCTGCAAGATCTTCTATCAACGTGACTACCTCTCACTCGTGACGAAGTACGGACTGGAGGACGCACGCTCGACGGCGAAGCACCCGCCGTCGGTGGTCGCCGAGTCGTGATCCGGGTCGCTCCGTACACTGACGTCCTGTGAGATTCACCCCGCACACCGACGACGAGGTCAGCGAGATGCTCGCGGCCATCGGGCGTTCGTCGATCGATGAGCTCTTCGAACAGATCCCCGCCTCGGTGCGTCTCGACCGGCCGCTCGCGATCCCCGACGGCGTGAGCGAGATGGAGCTCGTCGCTGATCTGCGAGCCCTCGCAGCCCGCAACCGCCACGCCGACGATCTCGTGTGCTTCGCCGGGGGAGGAGCCTACGATCACTACGTCCCCTCGGTCGTCTGGTCGCTCGCCGGCCGGAGCGAGTTCTATACGTCCTACACCCCGTACCAGCCGGAGCTGTCCCAGGGCGTGCTGCAGGTGCTGTTCGAGTACCAGTCCATGATCTGCGAACTCACCGAGCTCGAAGTTTCGAACGCGTCGCTCTACGACGGCGCGACCGCGCTCGTGGAAGCCGTGCACATGACGCTCGGGCGAGGTCGTGCCCGGGTGCTGGTGGCTTCCGGCGTGGATCCTCGAGCCGTCGAGGCGTTGCACACCGCAGGCAGGGGAGCGGGGTACGAAGTCGAGTCGTTCGAAGACACTCCGCAAGTGACCGACGACGTGTCCGCCGTCGTGGTGCAGCATCCGAACGTCTACGGCGTGCTGGAGCCTGCGCGGGAGCACTTCACGGCTGCGCGACACGGGGGCGCCACCGCGATCCAGATCTTCGACCCGCTCTCACTGGGCGTACTCGCGCCGCCGGGGGCCCTCGGCGCGGACATCGCCGTCGGCGAGGGGCAGGTCCTCGGCAACCACCTGACCTACGGGGGCCCGTACCTGGGCATCATCGCCGCGCGCATGGCCGACGTCCGGAAGCTGCCCGGGCGGATCGTCGGCGAGACCGTCGACGTGGAGGGCCGGCCGGGGTACGTCTTGACCCTGCAGGCTCGCGAGCAGCACATCCGGCGCGACAAGGCGAACTCGAACATCTGCACGAACCAGACCCTGATGGCGATCGCCGCGGCCGTGTACATGTCGTGGCTCGGCCCGGAAGGGCTCGTCGAACTCGGCAACCAGTGCATGTCGAAGACCGCTTACGCCGAGCGAGCGCTGACGGAGCTCCCGGGGGTGACGCCCCTGTTCCCGGGGGAGGCGTGCTTCAAGGAGATCGCTCTCCGCCTGCCGCGCCCCGCCGCCGTCGTGATCGATGCGATGGTCGAGCGAGGGTTCCTCGCCGGTGTCGCCCAGCCCCAGGCTGGCGACGACGTACTGGTCGTTGCCGTGACCGAGCGTCGATCCCGCAGCGAGATCGACGGGTTCGTTTCGGCGCTGGGTGAGGTGCTATCCGCGTGACTCAGGGGGCGCCGATCCGCACCAGGGGGCCCGCGGCCTCGTCGGGCACGATCGCAGAGCATTCCTCGGCCGGGCGCCGGGCCTCGAGCTTCGCTCCGCTCGACGTGCCCGTCGCGTCGGTGCCGCCGGAGCACCGGAGGCCCTCCGCGCCGAAGCTGCCGCAGGTCGCCGAGATCGACCTCGTCCGCCACTACACCAGGCTGTCCCAACAGAACTATGGCGTCGACACGGGGCCTTACCCCCTCGGATCGTGCACGATGAAATACAACCCGAAGGTCGCCGAGACGGTCGCGGCTCTCCCGGGCTTCCAACGAGCGCACCCGCTGCAACCCGATGCGACCGTTCAAGGCACTCTCGAGATGTTGTGGCGGCTCGAACGGGCGCTCTGCGAGATCACGGGTATGGCCCGCGCCACGCTTCAGCCTCCGGCAGGTGCGTGCGGCGAGATGACCGGCTTGCTGATCATGCGGGCGTTCCACGCCGACGCTGGACGAGAGCGAACGAAGGTGCTGATCCCCGACGCGGCGCACGGCACGAACCCGGCGAGCGTTCGGCTCGCCGGGTTCGAGGCGGTCAACGTGCCCTCCGACGATCGAGGCCTCGTCGACGTCGATGCGCTGAGGGAGCTCCTCGACGACGAGGTCGCAGGGCTCATGCTCACGAACCCCAACACCCTCGGTCTGTTCGAGGAGCGGATCGAGGAGATCACGGCATCGCTCCACGCGGTGAACGCCCTCGTGTACTACGACGGCGCCAACCTCAACGCCATCATGGGGAAGACCCGCCCCGGCGACATGGGGTTCGACATCGTGCACATCAACACGCACAAGACGTTCGCCACGCCCCACGGCGGGGGAGGGCCGGGTGCGGGCCCCGTCGGGGTCGCCTCGCACCTGGTCGACTACCTGCCCTCACCGATCGTGGCGCGCGATGCCGACACTTTCCGATGGGATCGGGATCGTCCGAAGTCGATCGGTCGCCTGCATGGGTTCAACGGCAACATCGGAGTGCTCGTGCGTGCCTACGCCTACGTCTTCGGGCACGGGGGCGACGGCCTGACCGAGGTGAGCGAGATGGCGGCCCTCAACGCGAACTACCTGGCCGTCATGCTCGCTCCTGCCTTCCCCTTCGCATACCCGGACTCACGTCCGATGCACGAGTTCGTCGCCACCGCCGGGCCGCTCAAGAAGGCGACCGGGGTTCGGGCGATGGACGTCGCCAAGCGCCTGATCGATCTCGGCTATCACCCCTCGACCGTTTACTTCCCGCTGGTCGTCGACGAAGCCCTGATGATCGAGCCGACGGAAACCGAATCGAAGCAGACCCTCGACGCGATGGGGGCCGCGTTCGTGCAGGCGGCCGAGGATGCCCACACCGATCCCGGCATCTTGCATGATGCCCCCGTCACCACGCCCGTGCGGCGTCTCGATGAGGCACGAGCCGCCAGGCAGCTCCGGCTTCGCTGGGGCGTCGGGGTGCCGACGGACCGTTGATGACCGCCCGCGAGCAGCCTGCCGCATTTAGGTACTCGACCACCAAGGACGGGAGGGTGAGGATCTCCTGGGTCGGTTCACCGGGCGGCGCCGTCACGACCGTTGCGGGCACGGCTGCAGCCCGGCTCATCGATGCGTTGGAGGCCGCTGGCACCGATGCCGAACGCGTCCAGCGACTCCTCGCGCGGGCGACGGGCAACTTCAAGCGGGGGAACGAGCGACGGCCAGGAGGCCAGCACCCCATTCACGATAAGTGACATAATGTCCATTATCGGGGATCGGTCCGTGAGACGTCGACGGCGCTCTCCGTGCGCCCCAAGCGGTTCGCGAGTCCCCACCGAGTGACCAACCAGAGGGCCTCGGCGACGATCCTCCGGGAGATCTTGGAGTGTCCGTGCTCGCGCTCCCGGAACGTGATCGGGACCTCGGCGATGGCCGCTCCGTGGCGCCAGGAGCGAAGCACCAGCTCGATCTGGAACCCGTAGCCCTCCGAAGCGATGGGTGATGCCATCAGATGCTCCAACAGGCTCCGTCGGTACACGCGGAATCCGCTCGTTGCATCCCGCACCGGGAACCCCAGCATCAGCCGGGCGTACGAGTTGCCCGCGCGCGAGAGGGCGACCCGCCCTCGACTCCAATTCGTGACCGAACCGCCGGGCACGTAGCGGCTGCCGATCACCAGGTCTGCGCCGGCCGCGGCGGCCTCGAGCAGGAGCGGCAGTTCGATCGGATCGTGCGAGAGGTCGGAGTCCATCTCGACCACCAGGTCGTAGCCCTCATCGAGCGCCACGCGGAATCCTTCGAGGTAGGCGCTCGCGAGCCCCGACCGGCGAGGGCGCACCACCAGGCGGATGTGTGGCTCCGCCGACATGACGTCGTGGACCACGGCGGCGGTGCCGTCGGGCGAGGAATCGTCGATCACCAGCACGTCGATGTCATGCGGTGCCTTGCGGACACCCCGCACGACCTGTTCGATCGTCGCGCGTTCCTCGTACGTGGGCAGGATCACGAGGGCCCGGCGCGTGCCGGGCGGGAGCGGCCCTGGAGCAGGTGCCGGGGCGCCCCGACGTCGCGGCGCCGCCAGCGCGACGACGAGGAACACGAGGGCGAGCCAGGGGAGCCAGTCCCCCAGCCGCACGTACCACGTTCGTTCGTTCGAGGCCCTGATGGTGTGGCGAAGGATAGCGGGCTCGAACAGCCCGGCCGAGGCCACCACCCGCCCCGACGGATCGACGAAAGCGCTGATGCCCGAGATCGCAGCGTTCACGTACCAGCGCCCGGTCTCGATCGCCCGCATCTGCGACATCTGCAGATGTTGGGCGCTCGCCGCTGTGAATCCGTATGACGCATTGTTGACAGGCACGACCACGAAGCCGGCGCCACGGTCGACGATCGCCCGGGTGATCGACGGGAACGAGTTCTCGAAGCAGATCGGCGTGCTGAACGGCGGCAGGTCGGGGCTCGCGAGCAACTGGGTCCCCTCCCCCGCAACGCGATCCACCGGCACCTGGTCGATCGCCTCGATCCAGTCGAGGCGGGCACGGAACGGGATGTACTCCCCGAAGGGAACGAGATGTGTCTTGTCGTAGCGATCGACCTGGTTGCCCGCCGAGTCGAGTTGCAGCACCGAGGTGTGCTGACTCCCGTCGGGATCGTCGATCACGGCGCCGATGATGGTCGGCGCGCCCACGTCGGCGACCACATCGGCGACCACACCCCGAACGCCTGGATCGGCAGCCGCGGCGGGGTCCAGCGAGCCCTCACCCCACACCACGAGATCGGGCCGTGGTCCCGCCGCGAGCGTCCGGTGCTGCTCGATGCTGAGCTCGGCGACCTTCAGATCCTCGTCGATGCTCGTGCCGTCGCGCGCCTCGCGCACATCGATCTGGATGGTCGTCACATCGATCGGTCGGCCGTCGGCGGCCGCGAAGGGCATGGCCGCCGGCGCCAGCGCCAGCGCGGCCGCGAGGCCCACGACGGCGAGGTGCCCCCGGCGCCCCCCTGCCCCGCCGACGAGCTGTGCCACGGCCGCGTTGACCGCCACCACGGCGAAGGTGACTCCCCACACGCCGGCGACGGTGCCCAGGCGCACGGTCACGAGGTTGTCGACCTGGGAAACGCCGACCGTGCCCCAGGTGAAGCCCCCGAGAGGCCAGGCTCCCTTCAGCCATTCCAGGACGGTCCACGCCGACGCGAGTCCGAGCACGGTGACCAGCGGGCGTGCGGGTCTGCGCAACGCCGGAACGAGCGCGCCGAACAGCGCCACCCACGAGGCGGAAACGAGCGTGAGAGCCACCCAGGCCAGCTCGCCGAACCGCAGGATCCAGTACAGGGTGGCTCCGTGGAAGGCGAGCCCGAAGGCGAGTCCGAGCACGAGGCCCCTGCGCGGGCCGGCGTCGTCGAGCAGCCACAGCAGCGGGACGAAGGCCACGAACGCGATCGGCCACAGGCCGACGGGTGGGAACGCAGCGGAGAGTGCGAGACCCGACGCGGCGGCGATGGGGAGCGCGAGCGGAAGGCCGGGGCGCGCCCTCAGGCGCAGTCGCGGCACAGCGTCCGCTTCTTGTCGGCGAGTTGACTCCGATGCTTCACGAGGAAGCATCGCTTGCAGATGAACTCGGTCTCTTGGATCGGCACCACGCGTGAGTCGCTCGGGTCGGCGGCGAGTCGCTCCTCCTTGGTGAGGGCGATCACCGCCTGTTCCTCCTCGTCCGCGTCGGCCTCGTCGGCTGCCTCCTGCTTGACGAGCAACTCCTGGATCGACTCCGCGTTGCCGCCGGTGGCGGGATCAGGCGGCACCGTGGCCGCGGCGAGCTCAGCTTCGCTCGGCTCGTCGTCGTCGTTCGGTTCCTCGTCGGCCGGGGCCTCGTCGTCGACCGGTTCCTCGATGTCGCTCATGGTGTCGCTCATCTCATCCCTCCGAGGGGTCGGACCTCCCTCGATGCGCGCGTATCCTACTGCCACTGTTCGCTCGTGCAACCATATGGCGCGGATCGGTCCCATCCGTGGCACGAACGCCACGGGAACCTCCGGCAACGCTGCGCGGGGCTCCTGCATTCCCGGCGAGATCGAGGGATCGTGCGCGGGAGGCGGGGCGGGCCTCCCCGGGGGGCAGCGATGAGGGCCCGAGCCACCTTTGGTGCCGCGGCGCCGGGGCGTCGCGTTCTCTACTCAGCCGCTCGGGCCCTCGCGCGACCGATGCCGGAGCAGCGGGCGCGGCCCGCACGCTACGCCTGCCGCCGTGAAGGGGTCAACCGGCCAGGCGAAGAAAGAGTGACAAGGTGTCGGTCGGGAGAGACCGGCCTCAGGCGGCGAAGACCTCACGACCCAATGACACGGTCAGCACCGGGCGCAGCCCCTCGATCGTGGGCTCGTCGAACGGGTCGGAGTCGAAAGCGGCGAAGTCGGCATGCATGCCGGGCGCGAGGCTCCCCTTCTTGCCTTCCTGGTGCCCGAGCCGGGCAGATCCGATCGTATGCAGCCGGATGGCTTCCGCTCGCGCGAACCGCTGCGTGAGGTCATGGTGGCGCTCGAGGCCCTCGATCGCCCGCATCGGGTCGAGCGCGGTGATGGGCGCGTCGGACCCGATCCCGACTTCGAGGCCGCGCTCGACGATGGTTCGGAAGGGGTTCATGCTCGATGCCCGCTCGCGGCCCAGTCGCTGCTCGTACAATCCGCCCTCGGCGCCCCAGACCAGGTCGAACGCCGGCTGCACCGACACGGCGAGCCCCAGCATCGCAGCCCGCTCCACCTGAGCCGTCGGCACGACCTCGAAGTGTTCGATGCGATGGCGCCGCGCGCGGAAATGGCGCCTCTCCCGGGAGTCCAGAGCGTGGTACACACGTTCCCACACCGAGAGCACTTGGTCGATCGCGAGGTCGCCGATCGCGTGCACGCCGACCTGCAACCCTGCGATGTGCCCGCCGTGGAAGAATTCCGCGAGCTCGTCGTCGGCGAAATACGCTGTCCCCGTGGCCCCGCTGACGTAGGGCTCCCCCACCCAGGCTGTCTCTGCACCGATCGAGCCGTCGACGGGCAGGTCCCCTCCGACCGCGGTGAGCCCGTGACGGATCGCGGTGCCGAGATCCGTGGTCGCCACGATCGGCAGGGTGTCGACGGGGAGCCGAGAACGTTGATCGATCAGCACCCTGAGATCTCGCTCGCCGTTCCAGTGCGGCATCGACATCTCGTGCACGGCGGTGATCCCGTGAGATGCCGCGAGCGAGGCAGCCTGGAGTTGCATGTCCTGGCGCTCATGATCGTCGATGGTGTTCATCACCCAGGCTCCGAGCGCGCTATTGGCTCCCTGGGTCAGCAGACCGGTGGGGTCGCCAGCAGGAGTTCGCTCCACGCCCGGCGCACTCGAGACACCCGAGCCGTCCAGCGCGGCTCGGTTCGCGAGCGCGGCGTGTCCGTCGGTGCGGCGGATCACGGT
>JAOUEA010000144.1 GCA_029858935.1 Actinomycetota bacterium | reverse complement strand
GAGGTCGCGCCGGCGGTGCGTCGGGAACTCGCCGCTCGCGAGGAGCTGCGGTCTCCTTCGGGCTGAGCGATCGCGGGCAGTGCGCGCTCCTGCACGGTCGAGAGGCCGGTGCATCGGGAAGCGGGGCAGGCCTCGATGCGAGCGCCGGAATCGCCCGGCGGTCGGGGGGTTTCGGCGTCGTCTGCGGCCGTCGGTCTCACCAGGCCAGTGCGGCCAGCACGTCGTCGGCCACGTCGCGGATCGGGCGATCGCTCGAGAGCACGAGATCGCCGATGCCTTCGTCTCGAGCGTCGGCGATCCACTCGCGGGCGACGCGCAGGTCGTCGGCGCGGCCCGCGGTCACGGCACCTGCCAGCCGGCGTTCGATCGCTTCGATCGGCAGGGTCAGTCGCACGATCGTCAGTGGCATCGCGAGGGCCGTCCGGAGTTCGCTCGCGTGCGATGCCGTCGATATCGCACCTGCGAGGACGAAGCGTCGCGGGCCGGCCTCGTAGTAGTTGCCGACGACCACGCCCAGGTTCTTCAGCATCACCGGTCGTCCCGCGTCGTGATCGCCGAACCCCGGATCGAACCACCCGAGCCAGTCGAGGTCGATCGCGGCGTAGGGGGTGCCGCGATCTTCTAGCACGGCGGCGAGTTCTTCGATCACCGACGTCTTCCCGCTTCCGTACGGCCCCGTGATCAGCACGGCCTCGGCATCGGAGCGATCGTCCACCCCCGTGAGCCTATCGGCGGAAGGGCATAGGGTTGAGGGGGACGAGTCTCCGACCCCGAGGAGGATCAAGGCGATGGACAAGGTCGTGCACTTCGAGATCCCGACCGACGATCTCGATCGAGCCAAGGGCTTCTATGGCTCGATCTTCGGGTGGCAGCTCCAGACGATGGAGCAGATGGACTACACGACCGCGATGACGACGCCTGTCGACGAGCAGACGCAGATGCCCACTGAGCCCGGTGGCATCAACGGCGGCATGATGAAGCGATCCGCCGACGCCGTCTCGCCCGTGCTGACGATCGGCGTCGATTCCGTCGAAGAGTCGCTGAACAAGGTCGAGGCGGAAGGCGGCAGTGTGGTGAGGCCCCGAACCGAGGTTCCGGGCATGGGGGCGTTCGGCTACTTCAAGGACACCGAGGGAAACGTGCTCGGGTTGTGGGAGAGCGCCTGACCCCTTCGGTCCTCCGCTTGTTCAGCTTGGCGTCAGGGGCAGTGTCTCAGCATGTCCTCGTTCGTTCGAGACGCATCTCGCGAGCGGGAGGACACCATGTGGACCAGGGTCAGCGTGATCGTTGTATCGTTCGGCCTGCTCGTGGCCACGCTCGCGGGCATGACCGCCGATGGTTCCACGCCGGCGGTCGCAGCGCCTGCGGGGCTCGCGTGCGCTGACAGCGCGTCCACGCCGATCCCCCAGCCCACACAGGCCCAGCTCGACGCTGCGGGGCTCGGCGACCTTCCACTCGCCCCTGACTCGGCGCGGCGCGATCTCGTCGCGGCGCCGTTCTCCGACTCGACGTCGGTGACGAATCCGCTGTTCCCGATCGCCGAACTCGACTCGGCGATCCTCAACGGAAGGGTCGACGGGAAGGTCTTCCACACCGAGACGACGTTGCTTCCGTTCACGCAGATCCTCGAGTGGACACCGGGCCAATGCGTGCGCGTGTTGGTCTCGCAGTACATGGCGTTCCTCGACGGCCGGCTGCAGGAAACCGCGATCGACCTGTACGCCCAGTCCGATGACGGGTCGGTCTGGTACTTGGGTGAAAGCGTGTTCGACTACTCTCCGAAGGGCCTCGTCACGACCACCGAAGGAACGTGGCACGCCGGCATCGAGGGCCCGGCAGCGATGATCATGCCCTCCGACCCACAGGTGGGAGACGTGAACCGGCCGGAGAACATCCCGGGGGCGGTGTTCGAAGAGGTCGAGGTGACGAAGGTCGACCAGACCGTCGACGGGCCGTCGGGGCCGATCTCGGGCGTCATGGTCGGCACCGAGACACATCAAGACGGCTCGTTGAGCGACAAGGTCTTCGCGCCCGGCTACGGCGAGTTCCTCTCGACCGACGGCCCCGACGTCGAGGCGATGGCGCTGGCCTCGCCGACCGATTCGCTCGAAGGCGGCGTGCCGCCCGAGCTCTCCGCGATCGCAGGCGGGGCCGACCGCCTCTTCGCGTCGAAGCTCACGACGGGGGCCCAGTGGCGCCGGGCGGGGCGGGTCGCCGCCGGCATGCTCGAGGCATGGACGTCGTTCCGTACGGGCGACGTGCCGCCGCGACTGGTGAAACCGATGAACGTGGCGCTTCGGCGACTGGAGACGAGGATCGTCGCCCGCGACCGTTCGGGCACTCGCGCGGCGTCGATCGATGCCGGCTACGCCGTCAACGACCTGCAGCTTCGCTACCGAGCGGTGGCCGAGGTCGACACGATGCGGTTCGAATTGTGGGCGCGGAGGGCGCTCGTCGACGCGGCCGATGGCTCGATCGGCGGCGTGCGAAGCGACGTGGTCACCTTGGAGTGGATCCGAGATCGCATCGCTCACACACTCGACGCCGTGACCCTCACGCGCCTGGACACGGTGGTCGGCGATCTCGGCACCGCCGTGGTCGACCGCGATCTCGACGGCGCGGCCGCCGCCGCGAGCGAGTTGGCGGGCATCGTTACCGAGCCCTGAGTCGCGACGATCTCATGAGCTCTGGTCGCGCGCGACCTCTCGGCTGGGCAGGGCTTCCTGGCGAGGGTCGATCACCCAGTGGTTCGCGCGCAGCGTCTGCCCGAACGCCTCGATGTCGAGGGTCTCGATGAGCGTGTACCCGAGCGAGCGGCAGATGCCGTTGGACGGTTGCGTTGGTGACGCCGGGGTATGCATGGATCGTGCCCCAGCGACCGTCGGCACTGGCTCGGTCGAGGATCGCGGCGGTCGCCGCCTTCCCGAGTCCTCGCCCCTGGAACTCGCCCAACGCCATCCTGCCGATCTCACTGATCATCGAGCCGCCTTCGTCGTGACGCCAGATGCAGACCGACCCCGCGGTTTCACCGTCGTCGGTCTCGATCACCGAGACCTATGACTCGTCACGCTCGACGGCAGCGACGTCGTCGCGCACCTTGTCGGGGATGCCCTCACGCGACTGCGGCCCGCCCAGCTCGGCCGTCATCTCCGGATCGCATCGCAGGGCGACGTACAGATCGAGGTCGTCGAGGGTGACGCCTCGGAGCTTCATCCCGCGAAGCCTACCCCAGGGGGATGACGAATCCGATCGTCGTGCCTCCGCCCCCGGGGGAGGTGGCTTCGATCGTGCCGCCGTGGGCCTCGACCAGGCGCCTGGCGATCGCGAGTCCGAGGCCGGTGCCACCCGCATCCGACGACGTCACGAACCGGTCGAAGATGAAGGGCAGCCGGTCGGCGGTGATGCCGCTGCCGGTATCGGCGACCTCGAAGACTGCAGCGCCGTCGTCGGCGACGCCGACGCGAATCACGACGCCGCCGCCCGCCGGCGAGTGCCGCACCGCGTTCGCGACGAGGTTCGTGAGGATCTCGGCCAAACGCACGGGGTCGGCCTCGAGGTGCGTCGGGGCGTTGGGTGAGGGCGCCGCCACCACCGAGACCTCCGCCTCCTCGGCCATCGATCGGAATGCCCTCACGACGTCGGCGACGATGCCACGCGGATCGACGGTCTCCTTATGCAGCTGCAGCACCCCGGCTTCAGCCATCGACAGGGTCCGCAGGTCGTCGAGCAAGCGCGCCATCACCTCGGTCTCGTCGAGCAGCGGACGAAGGCGTTCGGCATCGGCCGGATAGAGTCCGTCGACCATGCCCTCGACGGTGCCGCGGATCACTTGCAACGGCGTGCGCAGTTCGTGTGCGACGTCCGCGAGCAGCTCGCGGCGACGCTCCTCGTTCGTCTGCAGACGCTCGGCCATCTCGTTGAACGCTCCGGTGAGCCGCCCGAGCTGACGGGCCCCGGATTCGGGCACGCGCGTCGCGTAGTCCCCCCCGGCCACTCGATCGGCGGCATCCATCAGGGCGCCGATGGCCCGGGCGTTCCTCCACACCCATCGGGCGCTCGCGACCAGCCCGGTCACGACCGCCGCCGCGACCGCCACCGTGATCCACGGGGGCGGAGCGTTGCCGGCGAGCGCCGAGGCGACGACCGTGGCCAGCGCCGCCACGAGCAGCACGATCAGCGCCATCGCGACGAGCAGGCCTCGCCGGAAGCGCCGTCCCGATCCCGGTCCGAAGCCGCCGGGCCCGAACCCGCGATGTCGGGGTGCATCGTGCGGGCCACTCCAGCCCGGGCCGCCCTTCCACGGAGGACCGTGGCGATCAGGCATCGGCGAACCGATAACCGACCCCGTGCACGGTCAGCACGTACCGGGGGTGGCCGGGCTCGGGCTCGATCTTGCGGCGCAGGTTCTTCACGTGGGCGTCGATCGCTCGCTCGTACGTGTCGATCGCGACGCCGTGCAGCGCGTCGAGCAGCTGGCCGCGTGTGAACACGCGGCCAGGCTCACGCACCAGGGTCGCCAGCAGTCGGAACTCGGTCGGAGTGAGCTCGACGGCGGAACCGTCGACGCGCGCTCGCATCTTCGACTGGTCCACCTCCACGTCACCCGCTCGCAGTACCTCGACGCCCATCGCGACCCCGCTCGTGCGCCGAAGCACGGCCCGCACCCGCGCTACGAGCTCCTTCGGGCTGAAGGGCTTGACGAGGTAATCGTCGGCTCCGATCTCGAGGCCGACGATGCGATCGGATTCCTCGCCTCGCGCCGTGAGCATCACGATCGGAGTCGCGCTCGTATGGCGGAGCTCCCGCGCGACATCGAGGCCGTCGATGCCGGGTAGACCCAGGTCCAACACGATCAGGTCGGGGCGATCGCCCCGAACGCTCGCGAGCGCCGCGGTGCCGTCACCCACCGCGGTCACCTCGAACCCTGCGACCTCGAGGAAGTCGCGCAACGTGCGGGCGATCTGCATCTCGTCCTCAACGATCAATATGCGCGGCATGGATGCGAGCCTCTCGCGCGGAAGGGGGCGGAGGCAAACCATGCCTCCGCCCCTTCTCGCGGGGTCAGCCGGTGGGTGTTGCCTCGGCCGGCGGTGAGTCTCCGTGCTCGCGTTGGTGCCACTCGCGCGCACGCTCCTCGAACCGCTTGCGGCCCTCGTCGTTCCATGGGCCATGACCGCCCATGTGACCGCCGTATCCACCGTGCCCGCCGGGGCCCCAACGCCGGCGGAAGATCGCCCCGATCAGGAAGAACCCCCCGATCAGGAACAGGGGGAACAGGAAGAACCCTGGGAAGAACCCGGCTCGTCCGTCACCCACCACGTGCACGACCTGCACGTCTTGGCCGCTGTCCTGGGCCTGTTGGACCTGCTCGATTCCCTGGGCGACGCCGTTACGCTCGCCCGCTCGATACGCGCCCGCCCCGATGCCGATCCCCGCGAGGATCACCACCACGAGCGCGATGACTCCGATCCCTCGACGCATGTCTCTACCTCCTCGTCTCGCGTCTTCCTCCACGGTGATGTCGAGATGTGAACCGTTCGTGAAGGAGAGGAGGAGGTTCATGAAGACACGACTGGCGTCTCGCGCGCCCGCAGGCGTATGGTCGAAGTTCGAGGTGCCCGCACGCACGCACGCCCGGCGACCAGGGGAGGCGAAGGCGATGACGGGAGAGATGACTGCAGTGGTGCAGCGGATGTTTGACGCCCTCGACAAGGGCGACATGCAGGATGGGCTCGCGACGCTGGCATCCGATGCGTTGGGTATCGACGAGATCTCGCGTAAGTGGATGCGAACGCCCAACGAGGTGCGCGATTACGTCGAGCAGCTCATGCAGATGACCGAGGACGTGCATTCGGAGATGCACGATGTGCACGAGATCGCCTGGGACGACACCGGCGTCGTGACGTTCTGGTTGGAGCAGGACTACACGCTGCGATCCGAGCGGGCGCACATCTCGGCGCCGACCACCGTCCTGCTC
>JAOUEA010000143.1 GCA_029858935.1 Actinomycetota bacterium | reverse complement strand
AACCTTGGCGCCGGGCGCGATCGGGTCTCCGTGCGCTCGACCGCGCCAGACCGCGCCTTTCACGTAGACAGGACCTTCGGGTGCGAGCTTGCCCCTGGCCTCGCCGATCAGCCCGATGAGTCCCTTCTGGGTGTTGACGATGCGGTCACGGGACTGGATCGCCACGGTCAGCGCGAACCCGTAGTAGAGCAGGGACGCCACGACGGCACCGACGATCAACCATGGCGAGATGCGGATCGCGTCGGCGACCCCCGACCACGCCAAGACCGATCCCCCAGCGAACGCGAGCAGGCCCACGGCGGTCAACGCTCCGAGGTTGCGCTGCCGCACGTCGAGCGTCATGAGGCCGATGCCGCCGAGCAACAGCACGATGCCGAGGATCGACGGCGGGACGATGGTGATCCCGTACGCGGCGAGGCCCAGCATGCCGACGCCGGCGAAGCCGGCGAAGCCGAATCCCGGCTGGGTAATCTCGAACGCCAGGGCCCCCAGCCCGATCACGAGCAGGAAGTAGACCATCGATGGCGTGGCGATCGCGTGGGCGACCCGTTGGATCGGCCCGAGGTTGTCGAACCGGAGCGCGACCGTTCCGCCTTCGGCCTCCGCTTCGTTCGTGGCGATGCGCGTTTCGAGCGTGACCACCCCCCCTGGCGTCTGCACTGCCCGTCCGTCGACCTCGTTCAGGAACCCCGTCACCGACGTCGCGGCCGCCGAGGCGATCCCGAGATCGATGGCGTCTGCGGCCGGCAGCGCCTCGTCGGTGCGCGCCAGCATGGTGTCCTTGCCGCGCGCGTCGAGCCAGCCTCGGATGGTCGCGTCGAGGTCGGACGGCATCTCGTCGGGATGCAGCAGGTCGACCGGTGCCAGGGGGCCGGTCGCCGATCCCGGCGCGACTCCCGCGAGCGACGACGCGTACATCAACAGCAGCCCCGTGCCCGAGGCGGTCGCCGGGGTCGGCCCGACCCACGCGAGCACGGGAACCTCGAGGTCGGCGACGCGCTGGGCGAGCGCCACGCCGTCTTGGCCGAGGGTGCCCGACGTGTCGAGCTGCAGCACGACGATCGCATCGTCGCGCTCGGCCTGCGCGAGTCGATCGTCGAGATAGCCGATCGAGGCGCGATCGATCGGTCCTTCGACCCGCAACACGACGACGGAGGTGGCCTCGGCAGCCTGCGAGGAACCCGCGAGAGCCACGAGGAGCGCGCAGAACACGATGCAACAGGGGGCCACACGACGCATGCTCTCCATCGTACCTGCGAGAAACCGGGGGTATCCTGGGCGCAACCGCATGCCTCAGTCCTCCGTTCCCCGTCGGCCCGACCCGCGGCCGCTTTCCGATCGACCAGTATTCAAGCCGCTGGCCGCATTGTTGTTGGTGCCCGTGATCCTGCTGGCGAGCGGTCTGTTCGCGATCGTGATGGCACCGCCGTTCGTCGGGGCCGCGCTCGGAGTCATGCGGGTCGACGCGAAACTCTCGACCTTGGGCGCCGACTTCACGCGCATCCCCCGCTTCCCCGAACGCTCGACGATCTATGCCAACGATGGGAAGACCGAGCTCGCGACCGTCTACCTCGACAATCGCGAGTTGATCCGGCTGAAAGACGTCAGCGAGGTCGCCCAGGACGCGGTGCTCGCGATCGAGGATGCCGACTTCTACGAGCACGGCGCGCTCAGCTGGAGCTCGCTCGTGCGAGCGTTGATCGAGAACGCTCAGGCCGGCCAGGTGGTGCAGGGCGGTTCGACGATCACCCAGCAGCTCGTCGGCGCGACGCTCGGAGTGAACCAGTTCGACCAGAGCTTCGAAGGCAAGTTCCAGGAGCTCGCCCTCGCGATCCGCGTCGAGGAGGAATACAAGAAGCGAGAGATCCTGGAGCTGTATCTCAACCAGGTCTACTTCGGCAACGGCGTCTACGGCATCGGCACGGCGTCGCAGTTCTACTTCAAGAAGCCGGCCCGCAAGCTCACCCTCGTCGAGAGCGCGACGCTCGCCGGCATGATCCGCGCCCCCGAGTACTACGACCCGCTCGATCGCCCCAAGAAGGCTCTGGTGCGGCGCAACGAGGTGCTCGTCCGCATGGGCGCCTTGGGGCCGGCCTCTCCGGTCGGCATCACGTCGGCGCGCGAGGATCGCGCGAAGTCTCGGCCGCTCAAGCTCCCCAAGGGCGTCGGCAAGCTCTCGCAACGCAAGCAGCCGTTCTTCGTGCGCTACATGATCCGGCAGGTGCTGGGCAACGCCAACGGACAGTTCGACTCGCTCGGACGCAGCGTCAAGGCACGCAAGCGCACCCTGTTCGAAGGCGGCCTGAAGATCACGACCACGGTCGATCCGCAGTGGCAGGACTACGCACAGCAGGCCGCGAACCAACCCTACCGGGTCTCGATGCCCTCGAAGGGCAAGGCGCACCCGGACACATCGATCGTGTCGGTCGACACGAAGACCGGCGCCATCCGAACCATGCTCTCGGGCAAGAACTTCCTCAAGGACGAACTGGCCCTGGCGACCGACCCACACCCGACCGGCTCGGCGTTCAAACCTTTCGTGCTGGCGGCGGCGTTCGAACAGGGCGTGCCGCCGACCCAGACGTACTCGAGCGCTTCGCCCTTCTGCAGCCCGTTGTGGCAGGACGAAGACGGTTGCGTGTCGAACGCCGAAGGAAGCGGCAAGGGCAAGGTCGATCTGTGGACCGCGACGGAGGATTCGATCAACGTCGTCTTCGCGCAGCTGATCCTGGATATCGGGCCTGAGACCGTGCCGCCCGTCGCGACGAAGATGGGCGTCACGAACGAGCTTCCGCCGGTCGCGTCACTCGCGACCGGCTCTGCCGAGGTCTCACCACTGGACATGTCGGTCGGCTTCGCGACCCTGGCCAACGGAGGGGTGCACTGCACGCCCTACACGGTCCAGACGATCGAGCGCGACGGCGACACGATGTTCGAGCACGAGCCCGACTGCGAGCGCGCACTTCGCCCCGACATCGCCCACCAGATCACCGCGATGCTCCAGCGGGTGCCGGCCAGCGGGACGGCTGCGAGCGCCTTCATCGGCTGGGGAACCCGGCCGGTTGCCGGCAAGACCGGCACCGCCGACCTCAACAAGGCCGTCTGGTTCTGCGGGTACACACGGCAGGTCGCCACGGCCGTCTGGGTGGGATCGAACGGGAACCCCTACTCCCTCGGCTCGGTCTTCGGCGGAAGCGTCGCCGCTCCGATCTGGCGCACGTACATGGCGCGGGTCGTGAGCGGCATGTCGGTGCAGGGCTTCCCGCAGCCGCCCCCACCGCCGACCGCGACCGTGCCCAACGTGGTCGGCCTCGAGCGCGAGAAGGCGATCACGCGGCTCGAAGGAGCGGGGTTCAACGTCTCGGTCGTCGAGGTGGACGCGGTCGAGCCCAAGGGCATCGTGGCCGCCCAGAGCCCGGCCGGCGGAAGCACCGCCGACCTCGGCATCGCGGTGAAGATCGAGGTCAGCAGCGGCAAGCCGCCGAAGACCGAGGTGCCGGGCACGATCGGCATGCCGGAGGGGGCTGCGAAGGCCGCGATCGAAAGCGCCGGATTCCTCGTGAAGGTGGTCTTCGATCAGGTGAAGGACGACTCGAAAGCGGGAACCGTGATCCGTCAGGACCCACCTGGAGGCACCCCGGCCGCCGAGGGCTCGACCGTCACGATCGTGGTGGGCAAGAAAGGCGGCGGTTAGCCGCCCAGCTTGGCCCTGACCTTGGCCTGCACCACCGAGCCGTCGACCGTTCCCTTCGCCGTGCTCATGATCGCCCCCATCACCTGTCCCATCTGCTGCATCGAGGACGCGCCGGTCGCGGCGATCGCTTCGTCGACGAGTGCGTCGACCGCCTCCTCCGAGAGCTGATCGGGGGCGAAGGCCGCGAGAACCTCGCGCTCGGCGGTCTCCTTGTCGACGAGCTCCGACCGACCCGCCCGCTCGAACGCCTCGATCGACTCCGAGCGCTTCTTCACTTGAGCACCGGCCACCTCGCGAACTTCGTCGTCGCTCAGCTCGTGCCCCAGCTCGTCTTCCTTGTATCTGATCGCCGAGATCAGCATGCGGAGGGCGCCCAGGGGAACCTCATCACGTGCTCTCAAGGCGGCGGTCATCTGCGCGTGGATCTGCTCCTTCAGCCCGCTCGCCCGATCGGCACCGTCGTCCGCGTTCGTCATTACACTCCTCCAGATGCTTCCCCTCTCGCCGCTCATGGTCATCGCCGCCGTCGTGGTGGTCGGCGTCGCGTGCGTGGCCTACGGAGTGGCGATCGAGCGCCGCTGGTACCGCTTCGTGCGGCACCGTCTGGCCATCCTACCGGTCGATGGGCAGGGCCCCGAGACCGTGTCGGTGCTGCACCTCAGTGACCTGCACTTCGTGCGAGGCGATCGAGGGAAGGCACGGTTCCTCGACGGATTGCCGCGTGCCGACGTCACCGTGGTCACGGGCGACTTCCTCGGTGAGCCCGAGGCGGTGGAGCGGGTGGTCGAGGCCGTGCGTCCCGTCCGTGGTCGGCTCGAATCGTGGTTCGTGCTCGGCTCCAACGACTACTTCTCGCCGCGCCCGCTCAACTACCTGGAGTACTTCCACAATCGCAGGAAACGACGCAGCGCCGAGCCCGGGCGGGCAGCCGATCTGATCGCGCAGCTCACGGCCGATGGATGGCGCGACCTCACCAACGCCAGGCACGACGTCGATCTCGGCGGGCTCCCGGTCGAGCTGTTGGGGCTCGACGACGCACACATCCGGTGGCACGACCTGACGGTCGCACCACGCAGGCACCCCGACCGCTTCGGATTCGCGGTGATGCATTCACCCGACTCGGCGCCCGAGACGGCAGCGCTCGGATACGACCTGATGGTCGCCGGACACACCCACGGCGGGCAGGTGTGCATCCCGTTCGGAACGGCGCTCGTCACCAACTGCTCGATGCCACGCAGGCTCGCAGCCGGACTGTTCCGCATGGGCGGCGCGGTGCTGCACACGTCGAAAGGGCTCGGGACGAGCAAGTTCGCGCCCTTCCGGTTCGCCTGCCGACCCGAAGCGACGATGTTGGAACTCAGCAGAGTCGCTACACTCGAAACTCCTCGGGACGTGGCGCAGCTTGGTAGCGCGCAGCGTTCGGGACGCTGAGGTCGCGGGTTCAAATCCCGCCGTCCCGACCAGGACACCGAAGGGCGGGTCGTCTCAGTGGCGACCCGCCCTTCGTCGTACCGACGACCGGTCGAGATGAGCCGCGAAGCGGCGAGGAAACCGGTTCCGCATGACGCAACAGAGGTTTGACGACCCCCTGTTCGGTCGGTAGCCTCGATGACGGTGGCTCCGGAGAACCGGAGCCTTTCGCTTGTCCGTAGGCCGATCTCGGGAGGACGATGAGCCGTACGCCGAAGCGGATCGCACGACTCGCCGTCGCCGTGATCTTCGTCGTCCCCACGGTCGTCGTCGGCGCATCGGTCAGCTCGAGCGCAGCACCCACCAAGGCCGAAGTCGAAGCTGCGCAGGAAGAACTGCAGCAGGTCAGCCACGAGCTGGAGCTCGCGATCGAGCAGTACAACGATGCGCGGGTACGGCTGCAGGGGGTGCAGGACAAGCTCGCCGACGCCTTGCAGGACAAGAAAGCTGCGGAGGCACTCGCCGCCGAGGCCATCGGCCAGCTCGAGGCCCGCGCCGTCGAGGCGTACACGGGCGCCGGATCGCAGATGGACGTGTTGCTCGGCGCTTCCGACCTCTCCGAGTTCTCCGACCGACTGGAGTTCATGGGAGCCCTTGCTCAGAACGATGTCGACCTCGCGACGGCCGCGGAGAATGCACAGCAGCAGGCCCAGTGGGCGGCCGATCGGTACGCCGAGACGATCGACGAGAAGAAGTCGGAGCTCGATGAGATGGGCGCCAAACGCGCCGAGATCGAGCGCATGCTCGGCGAGCAGGAAGCTCTCTACCAGCAGCTGAACCGCGACTACAAGGACTACCTGGAGCGACAGGAAGCCCAAGCAGCGGCAGCAGCGGCA
>JAOUEA010000011.1 GCA_029858935.1 Actinomycetota bacterium | reverse complement strand
ACCCCCTGACCTATCGCCAGCGGTGCGCTCGTCGAGTCGACCACCTCGACCGTCGAGCCCGGATATGCGGCGCGGATCGAGGAGACGACGGGATCGACCTCACTATCCGTCGCGTAGTCGCCGACGATCACGGCGATCTCCTCGGCCGAGGTCGCTGCAGGGGCCTCGAGGTCGGGCCAGTCACCTCGCGCGGGCACGTGCTGTCCCGTTCCGGCCCGTCGATCGGGGTCGACGGCCTCGAGCGGGTCGACCATCACCGATCCGCACCCGATGCTGTGAGGTCCGTCAGCCGCCTCGACCACCAGCAGCGACCGTCCATGGGCGTAGTCGGGCACGTTCCACACGATGCGGCCCGCGGTCACGTCGGCGAGGTACCGCTCACCGGGCAGAGGCCGAACCAACGTCACTTCACCCTTCGCGAAGCGCCACAGCTCGAACCGGGGCTCGTGGGTCGCCGAGGCACGCCCGGTCACCTGGACGAAGAGCAGGCCTCCATCGTCGGATCTGATCGGGGTGCGGATGCTCACCCAACGGTCGACGCCGGCACCGAACGCACTCACCCGCCGCCAGCCGTGGCGGCCGATGCGGGTGGTCCACAGGTTCGCCAGCCGCTCGCCCTCGGGCACCCGATCGGTGGCAGGCGCCGTCGCGACGACCGCCAGACGCCTCGTCGTGAGGAACACGGGAGAGAACACGGTTCCGGACCCCCGCGGCCCGCGGATGCGATCGACCGTGCCTGTGGCGTGGTCGAGCACCGCGACACCGGAACCGGTCGCCCACGCGAGATCGCCGGCCGGCGACCATGCGGGATGTGTGGCCTCGGTACGCTCGGACACCGTGCGCGTGCCGTCGGGTGTCACCACGACGACCTCGTCTCCGCCGGGTCGGTCCACGACGTAGGCGGTGCCCACCCCCGGCTCCGTCGCGACGTGACGCACGGCGTCGCCGCTGCCGGCGCCGACCGCGGGCATGGAGCGGGCTCGATCGGTCGAGACGAGACGGCCACCGGCCACGGCCCACAGACCCCGGCCCGCCGCGAGCCGGTCGAATCCGCCCCCCGGGAACGACGGAACCGCCGGACAGCCCGACTGCCCGCCCGCACCTGCGACGACGGCGGGCGCCCCCGCCGCGGCACTCACCAGTCCCGCGGCGGCCGAGGCCGCGGCGATCACGCCGATCACGAGCTTCCTCATCATCGTTGCCTCCTTGGCGGATGCGCTCAGTAGTTGGTCACGTACTGGAAGTGCATGGGGTCGGGCGCGGTCGGCCAGCTGAGCCCCCAGAAGAACCGGTGCCCCGGGAACCCTCCACGCCACACGTCGGGGATGTACGTGCCGTAGTTCTGACCATCGAAGCCCCGGCCGTTCCAGTGATCCTGATAGCGGGGATTACGCTGCCAGTTCGTGTCGACCGCCGCCCCCCAGGAGTGAACCGACCACGACGTCGATCCGTCGATCAGCCGGCAGTTGTAGCCACCGATGCCCGGATACAGCGCACCGTCGCGATGGGCCGCGTTGATGTGGTTGCGGATGTTGAATCCGATGTTGCGGGCCAGATAGGTGTGGTACTCGACGTACTTGCCTGCACCGAACGGATCCCAATCGGCGTGGGGCCACCACGATCGAGCGTTGTTCGACCGGTCGCTGCAGCGCTGACCGAAGACGTCGTTCAGCTCCTTGAGGCCGCTCGGACGCGGTGGGATGCCGGCCTTCGAGTGATCGTGATTCCAGCCGGACATGTGTCCCGCGAGCGCCACGGAGCCCGAGTACGACGAGGCCGCCACCGCGGCCACGAGGGCGAGGAAGACGACCCGAGATCGGACCGAAGAGCCGAGCATGCGCACCACCTCCTGCACGGGGGAGGTGGGGGATCAACGACGATATCTGCGCCGGGGTGATCACACCGTGACGACGGTCACGCTCGAGCGTGACCCGCCGCCGGGTGCCGGGCTACGTCGACGCCACGACGGCCTCGCCCACCGCGGCCTGTCCCGCTGCGAGGCGCGCGGTCTCCACCCGGAAGGGCGAGCAGCTCACGTAGTCGAGACCGAGCTCGTGGCAGAAGACCACGCTCGCCGGGTCACCCCCGTGCTCGCCGCAGATGCCCAGGTGCAACGAGGGATTCGCAGCCTTCCCCGCTTCGACCGCCGTGTGCATCAAGGCGCCCACGCCGGGTCGGTCGATCGTGACGAACGGGTTCGCGGGGACGAGCTTGCGTTCCTCGTACATGCCGACGAACTTGCCGATGTCGTCACGACTGAAGCCGAAGGCGGTCTGGGTGAGGTCGTTCGTGCCGAACGAGAAGAACTCGGCCGCCTCGGCGATCTCGCCCGCCGTGACCGCGGCTCGAGGCAACTCGATCATCGTGCCCCACTCGACGTGTTCGATCGAGACGCCCTCGCGCTCGAGGATCTCGGTCGCCACCGGCTCGAGCTCGGCTCGCATCTGCGACAGCTCCGGAGCGGTGGAGACCAGGGGGATCATGATCTCGACCCTCGGATCGCCGCCAGCCCTCTTGACCTCGACCGCGGCCTCGAGGATCGCGCGCACCTGCATCGCGTACAGGCCCGGCTTGATGATGCCCAGGCGCACGCCTCGCAGTCCGAGCATCGGGTTCATCTCGGCGAGCTCGTTCACCTTCTGGAGCACTCGTCGCTGCTCGGAGACATCGTCGCCCCTGGCCTCGCCGAGCGCGACCTCCACCGCGAGCTCGACCTGGTTCGGCAGGAACTCGTGCAGCGGCGGGTCGAGCAGGCGCACCGTGACGGGCAGGCCACTCATGGCCGTGAAGATGCCGACGAAGTCGCCTCGCTGCAGCGGAAGCAGGGTGGCATAGGCCGCCTGTTCCTCGTCGGCCGACTCGGCGAAGATCATCTGGCGCACGGCCATGACGCGCTCCTCGCCCAGGAACATGTGCTCGGTGCGGCACAGCCCGATACCCTCGGCGCCGCGGCCCCGTGCGTTCGCCGATTGATCCGGTGTGTCGGCGTTGGCTCGCACCCTGAGCCGCCGCCGGTCGTCGGCGACGGCCATGAGGCGCTCGAACGACAGCCACAAGGTTTCCGCGCGTGCCTCGGCATCGCCCTGGCGAGCCCGCTCGAGGAGCGATTCCCGCAGCGGCAGCTCGCCGAGGAACACGTGCCCCGTGAAACCATCGATCGTGATCGTGTCGCCCTCGCGCACGGTGGTGCCGTCGGCGTTGAACTCCCCGTCGGCGACGCGCAGCTTGATCGCGTCGGCACCGCAGACCGCGGGGATGCCCTCGCCGCGCGCAACCACGGCAGCGTGAGAATTCGTCCCACCGGCACTCGTGAGGATGCCTTGGGCCGCGATCATGCCGTGGTAGTCGTCGGGGGTGGTCTCACGGCGCACGAGGATGACCCGCTCCCCCGCCTGGCCCCTCGCCTGCGCCTCGTCGGCCGTGAAGACGACCGACCCCGTGGCGGCTCCCGGAGACGCGTTGAGCCCGGTCGCGATCGGGGTCGCGCCCGTGTCGTCCACCCGGCGCTTGAACAGCTCCTCGAGCCGGTTCGCGTCGACGCGCAGGAGCGCCTCGTCCTCGTCGATCAATCCTTGTTCGAGCATGTCGTAGGCCATGACCCATTCGCCGAACGCGGTGCGCTTGCCGACGCGGGTTTGCAGGATCCACAGACGGCCCTTCTCGATCGTGAACTCGATGTCGCACATGTCGCGGTAGTGGTTCTCGAGGGTGCTCATGACGTCGCGGAGCCCCGCATAGGAGGCGGGATCGACCTGCTCGAGGTCGGTGAGTGGGAGCGTGTTGCGGATGCCGGCCACGACGTCCTCACCCTGGGCGTTGCCGAGGTAATCGCCGTAGGGCACCTGCTCGCCGGTCGAAGGGTCGCGCGTGAACGCCACGCCGGTCCCGGAGTCATCGCCCCGGTTGCCGAACACCATCGATTGCACGTTCACCGCGGTGCCGAGGTGGTCGGAGATCTTGTTCTGGCGCCGATAGTCGATCGCGCGCTTGCCGTTCCAGCTCTTGAACACGGCCTCGATCGCCAGGCGCATCTGCTCGCGTGGGTCGATCGGGAAGTCCTGCCCCGTGTGCTCGTGGTAGATGCCCAGGAACTCCCCGGTCAGCTGCTCGAGGTCGTCGGCGTCGAGGTCGGTGTCGGAAGCCCCCTCGCCCTTGCGTTCCTTGGCGTGGTCGAGCGCCTCCTCGAACGCGTCGCCCGGTACGTCCATGACGATCTTTCCGAACATCTGGATGAACCGTCGGTACGCGTCGCGCGCGAACCGCATGTCGCCGCCCGACTGCTCGGCGAGACCCTTCATCGACTCCTCGTTGAGCCCGAGGTTCAGGACCGTATCCATCATGCCGGGCATCGAGAACTTGGCGCCCGATCGCACGCTCACGAGCAGCGGATCGCTGGGGTCGCCCAGTCGCTTGCCCATCGACGACTCGAGAGCCTGCACGTGTCGCTGCACCTCTTCGATGAGCCCCTCCGGGAAGCCCCCTTCGGCCAGGTAGGTGAGGCAGGCCTCGGTCGTGATCGTGAACCCGTGGGGCACGGGCAGACCCATGTTCGTCATCTCGGCGAGGTTGGCGCCCTTGCCGCCGAGCAGGTCTTTCATCTCTTTGTTGCCTTCGGAAAAGTCATAGACGTACTTGGTCACGGCATGCCTCCGGCACGGTCGATGCGGTTCGGAGCCGCCAGTCTACGGCGGGGAGGCGACGGCTCCGCGCAAGCTCAGGCTCTCGACAACAGGGCGGCGTCGGTCGCGAAGGCGACCGTCACGTGCCGATCCGCCACTGAGGCAACCGAACCGATCGAGCCGGCGGCGTCGAGCCATTCCCGCATCGCCTGGGCGAACGCGTGGGCGTCGGCATCGCCGTCCCACGCCGTGTCGAACACGACGAGCGCGTCCTCTCCGTCGGTGAAGGCCCGGTAGATGCCGCCGTCCCACCCAGCCGCGGCGGCCTCGGCCGCCGAGGGGGCGAGGCGCAACGACAGCATCGCGGCCAGCCAGGCTTCCCCGACCTGCATCACGTCGAGATCGCCCCACCCCTGGCCGAGCTCGCTCGACAGGTCGGGCACGTCGACCCGCGACGGCGTGTCGCCCGGGTAGCGTTCCGGGTGGATGACCTGCTCCGTCGTCACGGGGAAGTCCCGCAGCGCACCGTCGATCTCGGACACGCCGCCGCGCGCCTCGAGATCGGTGACGAACGCCTGCCCCGCCGTGTACGGCCACAGCTGGAGGTCGGCCACGAACGGCGGCACGCCGTCGGGCAGGCCGCCGCCGCCGTCGAGCCCCGAGAAATCGCCGTCTTCGGGCGGGAACTCGAAGAGCACCTTGACAGAGAAGAACTGAGCACTGCCCTCCACCGCGCCGATCGCAGCCGCGAGCGCCTCGTCGCGACACCCGGCCGCGATGCCGTCGATGCGCCCGAGGTCGAAATGCTGGTCGTCGATCGCGTGGGTGAGCTCGTGGGCGAGCGTGATCCGTTCGAACGCCCCGAACTCGCCGTCGGCCCGGTAGACGAGCTCCCCGTCGACCGGGTTGTAGAAGCCGATCACCTGCCCGGTCTGGAACGCGAGCAGTGCATCTCGGATCGTCGTGTCGCGCGGGATCACCCCGACCGTCTGCCACGCTACGGAGCGACGATCGTAGAACTCCTCGGGATAGGTCTCGTCGAACACCCCTTCGAGCTTGCCGGCGATCTCGGCGGCGCTCACCGGCTGCACCGCGACCCGATGCAGGAAGTCGAGCTCGCGCACCTGTTCCACCTGCGACTCGACGGCTCGCACGTCGGGGGGCGTGTCGGCCGGCGCCCCGTCGTCGTCGGTCGACGTCGGTTCGGGACCCACGCACATCGCGCGCATCGCCGCCGATGCCGTGGGCTTGCCTGTGTCGACCGGCACGACGTCGAGCGCGAGACCCGGACTCCCGCCGTCGATCGCCCCGGCATCCGTCGACGGCGAGGGTGCGGGCGAGCCGAACTCGACACCGATGCCGTCGCCCGTGCACGACGCGGCCGTCAGGGCGATCGCCGCCACCGCTGCGGCCGAACGCCACCGGGTCACGGGCGCCTCGGCAGCACCAGGCTCAGGATCGCCAGCACCACGGCGGAGGTCGAGATCGCGATCGATGCCCACAGCAAGCCCGTCTCGCGCAGGAAGTCGCGCGCGGCGAGGCCGAGCAGGAGTCCGGCGGCGAGCAGCATCACGAAGGCGACCCCGTAGAGGGCCATCGAGCCTCGCGGGCGAGCCGGGGGTGCCGCGCCGTCGGTCACAGCCGGTCCCTCAGATAGGACACGAGGTTGTCGATCGGGACGCGGTCCTGCTGCATCGTGTCGCGCTCGCGCACCGTCACCTCGTGATCGTCGAGTGATTCGAAGTCGACCGTGACGCAGAAGGGCGTGCCGACCTCGTCCTGACGCCGATACCGCCGGCCGATCGCCCCCGCATCGTCGTACTGGCTGATCCACTCCGGCTTCACGACGTCATGCACACGGCGAGCCTCGGGCACGAGTTTCTCGTTCCGGGAGAGCGGCAGGACGGCGACCTTGATCGGCGCAAGGTCGCGATGGAGTCCCAGCACCGTCCGCTTGTCGGTGCCGCCCTTCGCGGTCGGCGCTTCCTCGACCCGATAGGCATCGAGCAGGAATGCCAGGAGCGCGCGGTCCACCCCGACGGCCGGCTCGACCACGTAGGGCAGGTAGCGCGCGTCCTTCTCCTGATCGAAGTACGTGAGGTCCTCTCCGCTCGCGGACTGATGGGCATCGAGATCGAAATCGGTGCGGTTCGCGATGCCCTCGAGCTCCTGCCATCCGAACGGGAACTCGTACTCCACATCGGTGGCCGCCTTTGCGTAATGGGCGAGCTCCTCGGGGTCGTGCGAACGGAGCCGAAGCTTGTCCTTCGAGACACCGAGGTCCAGGTACCACTGCAGGCGCTGGTCCACCCAGTACTCGAACCACTCGTCATCGGTGCCGGGCTCGACGAAGAACTCCATCTCCATCTGCTCGAACTCGCGCGTGCGGAAGATGAAGTTCCCCGGGGTGATCTCGTTGCGGAACGACTTGCCGATCTGGGCGATGCCAAACGGCAGCTTCTTGCGCGATACCGTCTGCACGGCAGGGAAGTTCACGAACATGCCCTGCGCGGTCTCCGGGCGCAGGTACGCCACCGCATCGTCGTCTTCGATGGGACCCAGGAACGTCTTCAGCATCAGGTTGAACTGCTTGGGCTCGGTGAACTCCGCGCCGCCGCAGTTCGGACAGAGCACGACGCCGTCGGCGTTGGCCTCGAGATCGTCCTGCCGGAACCGCTGGTGGCAGTTGGTGCACTCCACGAGCGGATCATGGAACGTCTCGAGGTGACCGCTCGCTTGCCAAACGCGTGGGCTCGTGACGATCGCGGCTTCGACGCCGACGATGTCGTCGCGCAGTTGCACGGTGGCTCGCCACCAGGCGTTGCGGATGTTTCGGCGCAGCTCGACCCCAAGCGGGCCGTAGTCCCATGACGAGCGCAGCCCACCGTAGATCTCCGCGGACTGGAACGCGATGCCCCGGCGTTTCGCGAGGCTGGTGACGGCCTCCATGAGGTCGGTCATCGGCGGGGGTCTCCTCTCCCGGCCGCTGGCAGCGACCGCTGGCGAACGCCCATCGTACCGGGAGCGCATGCGCGAGCTCGCGTCGCAACGGAACCGTCACGAGCGACCGAGCGAGGGCCCGGGGCTCAGTCTTCTTCGCGCAGGGCGCCGAAGCGACGTGTTCGCTTCTGGAAGTCGCGGATCGCCTCGAACATGGTCTCGCGTGTGAAGTCCGGCCAGAACACCGGCGTGAACCACAACTCGGAATAGGCGACCTCCCAAAGCAGGAAGTTCGACACACGCTCCTCGCCGCTCGTGCGAATAAGCAGGTCGGGCTCGGGCATGTCGGGGTGGTACAGGCGCTTCGCGATCTCGCGTTCGTTGACCTTTTCCGGCTTGAGGACGCCGGTGCGCACGTCGTGGGCGAGGTCCTTCACGGCGTCGACGATCTCGGCGCGCCCACCGTAGTTGAACGCGATCGTGAGGGTCATGCCGGTGTTGTCGCGGGTGAGATCCTCGCTCGTGCGCATCTCTCTCAGCACGCTGCGCGGCACTCGCCAGTCGCGGCGTCCGATCCATCGGATGCGCACGTTCATGTCGTTCAGTTCATCGCGGCGGCGACGCAGCAGCTCGCGGTTGAAGTTCATGAGGTAGAGCACCTCGGGCTGGGGACGCTTCCAGTTCTCGGTGCTGAACGCATAGACGGTGAGCCAACGCACACCCACTTCGTTCGCACCCTTCACGGTGTCCCAGAGGGCCTCCTCGCCGGCGCCGTGTCCTTCGGTCCGGGGAAGTCCCCTCTGCTGGGCCCAGCGACCGTTGCCGTCCATCACGATCGCGACATGTTCGGGCACGCGCGCGCGGTCGATGTCGGGGAGGAAGCTCACGTTGCCGTCCTGACCAGCATCGGGACCGACTTCATGCGTCGCTCGAGGTGGTACTCGGCGAAGCCGTACAGCAGCGACCGGGTCTCCTTGCGGACACGGGCATCGGGCTGCAGCGTCGCTCCGGCGTCGTCGAGATCGGCGAGCGCCAGCGTCGACAGGAACTCGAGCGCCGCGCGTGAGCACGGCCCGGCGCCCTGCTCGGCGCATCGGCCGCAGACGGCGCCGCCGAGTCCCGCGTCCCACAGCTGGGGGTCACGGTCGCCGCAGACGGCGCATGCGGTGATCGACGGATGGAAGCCGCTGAGCGAGAGCAGCTTCAGCATGAACGACTCGGCCACGGCGGCCGGGTCGGCCGGTGCGGCATCGAGCGCCCGGCAGCCCGCGAGCAGCAGCAGCGTGAGACGCACGTTCCGCTCGTGCTCCTCGGCGACCCGATCGATGGCCTCGAGCATCGTCTCGCCGGCGGCGAACCGCGCCAGGTCCTCACGGATGCTCATGTGCGGCGCGATGATCTCGGCCTGCGTCACGGTGTCGAGCGAGCCTCGGCCCCGGTAGAGCATGAGATCGACGTGCGTGAAGGGCTCCAGTCGAGCCCCGAAGCGGCTCTTCGTCTTGCGGATGCCTTTGGCCACCGCCCGCACCTTGCCCGACCCCTGGGTCATGACGGTGACGATCTTGTCGGCCTCGCCGAGCTTGTACGACCGCAGGACGATGCCCTGCTCCTTGTAGGGCGGCATCCGCGAATCGTAGCGTTCCCGCCCCGTCGAACCCCCTAGCGGAAGTGTGTTGTTTCCGTTGCAGGCCACCGGCGACACGGGTGCAGATACCCTCGACCGCCCGGTCCGGCCGTGGTCGGATGCATCCCTGGGAGAACCGATCGGGGCACTCGAGGCGACAGGAGAGGTGATGACGGTCCGCGCGGACGGCGACGAGGCGCTCCTGCGGGCGGTGGCCCAGGGAGACCGCGAGGCGCTCGAGGCGCTCTACCGCAGACACGCGCCCTGGCTCATGGTGCGCCTGTCGCGTCGGTGCTCGGACCCCGGCCTCGTGGAGGAAGTCGTGCAGGACACGTTCGTCGCCGTATGGCGAGGAGCCGGTCGCTACCGCGGAACCGGCGAGGTTCCCGCGTGGATCTGGGGCATCGGCATCAGGCGGCTGATCGACCGGCTGCGTCGCAGTCCCGCAGCCGTCATGCGTGAGGTCCCCCACGACGAGGTCTCGATCTCGGCCGAGGACCAGGTGCTGCTGGGCGTGGAGCACGGCGACCTCGGCACCGCACTCGGACGCCTATCCCCCGAACTCCGCGCCGTGGTGCAGGCAACGGTGCTCGACGGCCTCACCACGAAGGAAGCCGCCACCCTGCTCGGCATCCCCCAGGGAACCGTGAAGACGAGGGCCGCGAGAGCGCGGCGCGAGTTGCGGGAGGCCCTGGCATGACCGCCGCCTGGCACGCCGACCTCCAGATGCTGAGCGCCTACGCCGATGGCGGCCTCGACGATGTTCGGGCGTCGTCGATCGAAGCGCACCTGCTGTCGTGCGAGACGTGTCGCGATCTGCTCGCGCCGGCCGTTCCTGCCGCGACGATCGACCGGGTGTGGCAGGGGGTCGTGATCGCCACCGTCGCTCCACACGCGGGCATCGTCGAGCGTGTGCTGCTTCGCGCGGGGGTCCGCGACGACATCGCGCGGCTGCTGGCCGCGACGCCGTCGCTGCGCGTGTCGTGGTTCCTCGCCGAATCGCTCGCGCTGGGTTTCGCCGCGTTCGCCGCGAACGTCGCCCCGGGTGGCGGCGCCGACGCGGCGCTGTTCCTCTTCCTCGTGATCGCGGCACTCGCGCCGGTCGCCGGCGTCGCGGCGGCGTTCGGTCCCGGCCTCGACCCGACGTATGAGATCGGTATCGCGGCCCCGATGCGGAACGAACGGCTGCTGTTGATGCGGACCCTCGCGGTGCTCGCCACGTCGCTCGCGATCGCAGGGCTCGCGGCGATCGCGCTGCCCGGGTTCGATCGCGCCGCCATCGCCTGGTTGCTTCCCTCGCTCGGGCTCTGTCTCACCACGGTGACCCTGGCGACCTGGATCCGCCCGGTCGTCGCCGCGATCGTCGTCGCGATGACATGGCTCGCGGTGGCGGCGTCGGTCACGGCCGCGCGCAGCGACCCCGTCGCCGCGTTCCGGTCGGGCGGACAGGTCCTGGCACTCGCCCTGATCGTCATCTCCGCCCTGGTGCTGTCGCGCCGACGGGTCGTCTACGAAGGAGGAGTGGCCGCATGAGTCTGCCAACGGTCGAGATCGCCGATGTGCACAAGCGATTCGGTCGAACGACCGCGCTCGACGGCGTCGGTTTCGACGCCCCGACCGGCATCACCGGATTGCTGGGCCCCAACGGCGCAGGCAAGACCACCTTGCTCCGCATGCTCGCGACGGTGTTGGCGCCCGACTCCGGGTCGCTGCGGCTGCTGGGATGGAACCCAGCGGTCGCCGACGAACGGCTCGCGATCCGCCGGCGACTCGGTTACATGCCGCAGGAGCCCGGCTTCCACCAGACGTTCACGGCCTTCGAGTTCGTGGACTACGTCGCGATCCTGAAGGAGATGACCGACAGGAAGGCGCGCCACGACGAGGTCGCGCGGGTGCTCGCCCTCGTCGGCCTCGAAGGGGTCATGGAGCGCAAGATCAAAGCGCTCTCCGGCGGCATGCGGCGGCGGGTGGCCCTCGCCCAGTCGCTGCTCGGCGACCCCGACCTGCTCGTGCTCGACGAGCCCACGGCGGGACTCGATCCCGAGCAACGTCTCCGGTTCCGCGAGATCGTCTCGGAACGCGCGAGCGATCGAACCGTCGTGCTGTCGACGCACCAAACCGAGGACGTCGCGGCCCTCTGTCCGCGTGTCGTGGTGATGCTCGACGGAGTCGCGCTGTTCGACGGAACCCCGCGCGAGCTCACCGATGTGGCCTCCGGGCGGGTGTGGCTCGCTCCGGAGCGCTCGGCTGCGGCGCGCCTCTCGTGGCGCACCCCTGACGGCTCGCATCGCAACATCGGGGAGGCCCCCGCCGGGGCCGATCTCGTTGCCCCCACGCTCGAGGACGGCTACCTGCTGCTCGTCGGCGATCGCGCGTTCGCGGAGGAGGCCGCCTGATGGCCGTCGCGCTGCGCACCGCGATCGGCGACGCGAGATCCGGCGCGATCCCCTCGGCCGACGTTCGGCCACGCGCCGCCATCGTCGCGGGGCTCGGGCGCATCGAGGCTCGGCGCCTCGTTCGACATCCGACCTTCTGGCTCGGCACCGCCTTCGGGCTGACCCTGACACGAGGCGTCGTCGGGGCCGGCAGCGGTTCGAGCGGCAGCACGACCCTCGCGTGGCTCGCCGGCGGCCTGGCCCTCGGCATGTTGGTCGGCACCCTGCTCTCGGCCAACGTCGCTGCGCTCCGAAGTCGTCGCGATCGAACCGGCGAGCTCTACGGCTCGCTCCCGTCGCCTCCGGAAGCTCGCACGCTCGGCCTGCTGACCGGACTCGCGGTCGGTCCCGTGACGATCGCGATCGTCCTGGCAGCCGTGGCCTGGGCGGTGTTCTCCCGCACCGAGGGCCTGGCGGAGCACACCGACCTGTTCCTCGCGGTGCAGTATCCGCTGGCCGTCTTCGCACTCGGGGCCATCGGCGTCGGCGTCGCCCGGTGGATCCCGACGCTGCTCGGTGGTCCGATCATCGTCGTGCTCCACACGATGACACCGCTCATCTGGCTGGTGCCATGGATCCTTCCGACGACGTCGGAGGTGCACGCGACCTGGCACATGATCTACCTCGTTGCCGTCCCGGTGACCTGGGTGGCCCTGGCCCTCGCACGAGATCGGCGAACCCTCATCCGCTTCGCCGTGGCGGCCGCGGCGCTCGCGCTCGGCATCGTCGCCGCCGTGCAGCAGACGCCTCCCGGCGGGTACTGATGCCGCCGGGCCGCGCCGAGCGTTTGGGGCAGGTCCGGCACCTGCTGTGGCCCAGCATCCGCACGATGCGGTGGGGGGCCTTCCTCGCGGTCACAAGCGTCGGCGCGGCGGCCGTCGGGTCCGGCGCGAGGAACGACGCGGACCCCGCGACGATCGCTCTCCCGGTCGCGACCGTCCTGCTCGGTGCCTGGCTCTGCTTCCTGTTCGAGGATGCGGCAGCGACGATGACCGCCGCATCGCCGACCCCCCTCGCCCTCCGCCGGGCCGTTCGCGGTGCGATCGCGGTGGCGGCGGTCGGGGCCGTGTGGGTGGGTTACACGTGGCTCGGTCCGCTCGACGGACCGACCGGACCGATGACGTGGTCGTTCGGCGCGATCGTGCTCGTCGCGCTCGGCGCAGCCGCCGCCTGGACCCGCGTGGTCGGCGCGGCGCGCGCCGCCCTGCCGGCGACCGCCTCGCTCGTGACCGTCGTCATCGTGGCGCCCGTCGCGGTGTCGATCCTGCTCGAGCGGCGCGCTTCGATCGACCCCGCCACCCCACCCGTCGGGACCCCGGGCTCGTACTGGGCGACGGTGGCGGCCGTCGCGGTGGTCATCTTGCTGCTCGGACATCTCGACCTCGCGAGACCGCCGATCGTCCGCTTCGGACGGCGCCGGGTGTTCGTTCCCCGGCGCGGCGCACCAGCGGTTCTACGGAGCAGCCGTTGACCACCGTCGGCGCCGACGTCGCGTCCGAACGTCGGGGTCGCCTGTGGAACCTCGTCGGGGCCGACGGGGTCCGAGATCACATCACCAGGGTCGTGGCGGCGACACCGTCGCTGCGACCGTCGTGGTTCGCGGCGATCGCGGCCTGCGTGCTCGTCGCCTCGTGGAGCGCGAGAACGGAACCCCAGCTCGTTCCGGTCTTCCTCGTTATCGCCCCACTCGTTCCGGTCTGCGGCGTCGCGATCGCCTACGGGCCATGGGCCGATCCGATGTTCGAGGTCACCCAGGCAACACCGACCTCGGGGTTCCGGGTGGTGTTGTTGCGAACCGTCGCCGTGCTCGGGGCATCGGTCCTCGTGCTGGGGCTGGCGTCGATCATGCTTCCCTGGGCCGACGTGGTCGCGGTCGCTTGGGTGCTGCCGGCCCTTGCGCTCTCGCTCTGCAGCCTCGTGCTCGCGACGTTCATGCCGCTGATCCGCGCAGCCGTCGTCGTCGTGGCGAGCTGGCTCGTCGTGGTGGCGTGGACGAGCATCGACCGCGAGATCGCCGCGGTGTTCGGCGGCGCCGGGCAACTCGCCTTCTTCACCATCGCGGTTGTCGCCTCGGTCGGGCTCGCCCTGCGTCGACACCACCTCGAGATGGACGGCCTGAGATCGCGACGTGAGCTCGTCGATGCGGCCGACGCCGAACGGCGACGCATCGAACGCAACATCCACGACGGCGCCCAGCAGCACCTCGTCGCGATCGGCGTGAAAGCGGGCCTGGCGCGCAACTTCGTCGCGAAGGACCCCCTGCGCGCGATCGCGATCATCGACGAGGTGCGCGCCGACGCCCAGGAAGCCCTCGACGGCCTCAGGGACATGACCCGCGGCGCCTACCCGCCGATCCTCGCCGACGACGGTCTCGAGGCTGCGATCGCTCTGAAGGCGAAGAAGAGCCCGGTGGCCGTGACCCTCGAGGCCGACGGGGTCGGCCGGCTCCCGAAGCCCGTCGAGGTCGCCGTGTACTTCTGCTGCCTCGAGGCGATGCAGAACGCGGCGAAATACGCTCGGGCCAGCTCGGTCGTCATCACGATCAGGCGAAGCGCTCGCGACGTCGTGTTCTCGGTCCGCGACGACGGCGCCGGCTTCGACATGGCGACCGTTCGGCTCGGGGTCGGCATGCGGAGCATGACCGAGCGGATCGAGTCGCTCGGTGGCACGCTCGACGTGCGGACGAGCCTCGGCGTCGGAACCTCGATCACGGGCCGCATCGATCTCGACGTGGACCGGTCGGTCGGCGAGAGCTGAAACGGGCGCGTCGGCCTGCAGGAGCGCCCGCGGTTCGGGATCGATCCAAGCGAACGCGTCTGCTCGGCATCCGCTCGCGAGGTAGGCTGGAGCCCTCGGGACGCGCCCGAGGGTTCGCGCCGAGCGATCGAGACGGCCCGCAACAGCCGCCACCTCGCCCCCACGGATCCACACAGCTCCACGAAGGGGGAACCTCCGTGACGAAGGCACGAGGCACCGACCGCGTTCAGTACGGGCCTCCCGGCTCCGGGAAGGGCGCGGTGGCAAGAGCCTCCCAAGGCCGCCTCTGTCAGGAACCCGGATGTACGACGGTGCTGTCCACCTACAACGCGTCGACCACATGTTGGCTGCACACCGGAGCCTCTCCCAAGCATCCGCTCGCCAGGTCCTGACCTGGCGCACCGACTGCACGAGAGCACCTTTCACCGCAGGGTTCAGTCCCGGCACCGCCATGCCGAAACACATGGAGCGTGCTGGGATCCCCTAGCCGCCCCGAGTTCGAAGCGTGGGAGGCCGGTACGTGAGCGACACGATGACACAGACACAGAGCGGCACCGAAGCGGTCGGCTCCGGGCTGCTCCTCGACCAGGTGATCGCCCGGTTCCGCGAACAGAATCCCGGATTCCTGATCGGCGACGACGTGATCCGCCGGTACCACCTCGCGATGCAGTCCAGGGGCTTCGTGATCCTGTCGGGTGCGAGCGGCACGGGCAAGACGTGGCTGGCTCAGGCATACGCCGACGCGATCGGAGCCCGACCCAAGCTCGCCGCGGTCGACCCGAGCTGGTCGTCGAACGAGGACCTGCTCGGCTATCTGTCTCCGCTGGACGGCTTCTACCACCACACGCCGTTCAGCGAGTTCGTGCAGGAATCGGCTCGCGAGTGGACCTCGGCCGATCTCGCAGGGCGTACCGCCCGCGAGTTCCACGTGATCCTCGACGAGATGAACCTCGCCCGGGTGGAGCACTACTTCTCGAGGTTCCTCTCGGCGATGGAGGTCCGCTCGCGCGAGGGCATCGCGCGCCTCGACCTCGCGCCGGGACACACGGTCGAGCTCACGCCCAACCTGCGGTTCGCCGGCACGGTGAACATCGACGAGACGACGCACGGATTCGCCGACAAGGTCTACGACCGCGCTCAGCTGCTCGAGCTGCCGCTGCAGCGGACCTACGTCGAGGAGTACTTGCGGGGGGAGCCGTACGAAGAGGTGCTCTTGCGGGTCTGGGACGCCCTGCGGCCGATCGCGCCGTTCGGGTTCCGCGTGCTCGAGGAGATGCATCACTACGTGGTCGCTGCCGGCGAGGTCGGTGTCGACTGGCAGGTCGCGCTCGACGAGCAGTTCGTGCAGAAGGTGCTGCCGCGCGTGCGCGGCGCCGACGGACGGCTCGACGAGGGCCTGGAGAGCTTCCTCGTGGCGCTGGGCGAAGGGTTCCCGCTCGCTCGGGCGAAGGTCGAGCTGATGCGCGATGACTACGCCACCCATGGTTTCGCCAGCTACTTCTGATCGGGTCGGCCTCGACGGAGCGGCCGATCGGCCCGTGAGCTCGGTCGCGATCGAGGTGCTCCGCGGCATCGTTCGGGGCTTCGACGGGCGGCCGGGACTCGTCGACGTGCTCCCACGGTTGCAGGATCGACATCGCCTCGATCTCGTGCGCGTGGAACGCTGGACCTCGGGCGATCTCGCGCGGCACCCGGAACCGCGAGAGCTGATCCGCAGTCGCAGGCGCCCCGGGAACCTCGACGAACACGGGCGCCTCAGGCGCGTCTTCGACGCCCGGCGGGTGCTGACCCCCGACATCCATGAGAACCGAGTGGTGTTGCACGCCGTCCGCGACGTGAGACGCGCGCTCGAAACGATCGACTCGCCCGAGGCCGTCGATCTGCTCTTCGAGCTGGACGCTGCGCTCGCGCAGGCCTCGTACCTGGACGACGTGGGACGGCTGCGGGGGCTCCCGGGTGTGCCGACCGCGACGCTGGCGGGCGACCCGCTCTACCGGACGGTGTACCAGGCCTGGCTCACGCTGCGCCGGGCGCGCGACTGAACGAAGCTCGGTCAGATCGTCTTCGGGAAGGCGATAAGGAACCCACCGCCGACGAGGAGCACGACGATCGCGAGCCCGATCATCGCGACTTGGATCTGATAACTGCGCGACTTCGGCGCCAACCCCGCGAACAGCAGCACCGAAGCGAACAGCACCGCCAACAGCACGTAGTTGTCCGAACGCTGGTTGTTGTCCAGTGCGTCCTGGAACCTCGACTCCGCTTGACGCTGCAGATCCAGTGACTCGACCTCTGCTTCCCGTACGTACTCGGGCATCACGAACGGTGTCGAGGGGGCGGCTTCGATGTCGTCGCGGGCCTGGGCGATCCAGGCTTCGAGGGCGGGCCTGAACTCCTCGCGAGCCCGATCTCGGTAGAAGTTCTGCAGCGCTCGATCCCCGACAGCGTAGGCGTCGACGAACTGCTCGAACACGGAAACGTCGATGATCGTCTGCTGTCCCGCGAGGGTCGACTGTCGTACCGACTCCTGCCGGAGGCCGCTCGCTTCGGCGTAGGCGGTCGCCTGCTCGCCGCTCCACTTCGCCGACTGGAACGCCGACCAGGCCGCGAGCACGGTCGCGACCGAGAGCAAGAGCGCGCTCGCGACGTCGATCCGCCGCTCCTTGTGGGCGAGGTCGAGGGCGTCCAGCTCGTCGGTCACTGTGTCGGTCTCCGGTGATCGGTGCACGGCGACGAAGCCTACCGCGCAACGAGCCGGCGCGGGACCTCAGGCGCCCATCGGATGCCACACGGTCTTGAACTCCGTGAAGGCCGTGATCTCGTAGGGGCTTCGGGCGGCTTGGTCGAACGGGTCTGCGTCGGGCGCTCGGTGCACCCGCTTGATGTTGTCGGCCGCCGAACGCTCGGTGTCGGCGAGCAACTCCGCCGGCACGCCGGTGACGTCGAGGCCGTTCACATCCATATGACCCGCGAGCCACGGCACGAGTTCGGACGTGTGACCGGTCAGCACGTTCACGACGCCTCCGGGCACGTCGCTCGTCGCGAGCACCTCGGCCAGCGACACCGCGGGAAGTGGCGACCGCTCGCTCGCGACGACCACGGTCGTATTGCCACTCACGATCGCGGGGGCCAGACGCGAGACGAGGCCGAGCAGCGCCTGATCGCCGGGTGCGACGATGCCGACGACCCCTGTCGGCTCAGGCAGGGTGAAGTTGAAGAAGGGTCCGGCGACCGGATTCGTGGCGCCGACGACCTGCGCGAGCTTGTCGGCCCACCCCGCGTACCAGACCCATCGATCGATCGAGGCGCTCACGCCGCGCGCCGGATCGGCGGCGCCCGCATCGGCGAGCTCGGCCTCGAACTGCCCGCGGCGCCCTTCCATCATCTCGGCCACGCGGTAGAGGATCTGGCCCCGAAGCGAAGGGGCCGCACCCGACCACGTCGGGAACGCGGCACGGGCAGCCACCACGGCTTCCCGAAGGTCCTTGCGAGAGGCCCGCGACGCCTGGGCCAGCGGGCGTCCGTCGTGCGCGGTGACCTCGTAGGAGCGTCCGCTCTCGCTCCGGGGGAAGGCGCCGCCGATGTAGAGCTTGGCCGTGCGACGCACCTCCAGCCGCTCCGTCATCGTTGCGCTCCCCCGTCGAAGGACAGGTAGGGCTCGAGGCCGTGCAGACCGCCTTCCCGGCCGAAGCCGCTTTCCTTGTAGCCGCCGAACGGCGAGGTCGGGTCGAAGCGGTTGAACGTGTTGGCCCACACCACACCGGCGCGAAGCCGCTCGGCCATGTGCAGGATGCGGGAGCCCTTCTCGGTCCAGATGCCGGCGGAGAGCCCGTACGGCGTGTTGTTCGCCTTCTCGATCGCCTCCTCTGGCGTGCGGAACGTGAGGATGGAGAGCACGGGGCCGAAGATCTCCTCGCGCGCGATGCGGTGACTCTGCGAGACGCCCGTGAACAGCGTGGGCCGGAACCAGAAGCCTCGTTCGGGCAGCACGCACTCGGGTTGGTAGATCTCGGCTCCCTCGTCGACACCCGACTCGACGAGCTCGGAGATCTTGTCGAGCTGGGCCTTCGAATTGATCGCTCCGATGTCGGTGTTCTTGTCGAGCGGATCGCCCACGCGCAACGTCTGCAGGCGCTCCTTGAGCTTGTCGAGCACCACGTCGAAGACCGGCTCCTGCACGAGCAGCCGCGACCCGGCGCAGCACACATGCCCCTGGTTGAAGAAGATGCCGTTGACCACACCTTCGACGGCTTGGTCGAGAGGCGCGTCCTCGAAGACGATGTTCGCCGCCTTGCCACCGAGCTCGAGCGTGAGGCGCTTGCCGCTGCCCGCGGTCGCGCGCCGGATGGCCTTGCCCACCTCCGTCGAGCCCGTGAACGCGATCTTGTCCACCGCGGCTCCCACGAGCGCCGCCCCGGTCTCGCCCGCACCCGTCACGATGTTGACCACACCCGGGGGCAGTTCGGCTTCCTGCACCACGGACGCGAGCAGCAGAGCGGTCAGGGGCGTGGTTTCGGCGGGCTTCAACACCACCGTGTTCCCGGCAGCCAGTGCGGGCGCCACCTTCCAGGCCGCCATCAGCAGCGGGAAGTTCCAGGGGATGATCTGTCCCGCCACCCCCACCGGCGTCGGCGTCCCACGCCCCGGGAACGCGTATTCGAGCTTGTCGGCCCACCCCGCGTAGTAGAAGAAGTGCGCAGCAGCGAGCGGGATGTCGATGTCGCGGGCCTCCCTGATCGGCTTGCCGCCGTTCATCGTCTCGAGCACCGCGAACTCTCGTGCTCGCTCCTGCAGCTGGCGTGCGATGCGGAAGACGAACTTCGCCCGCTCGGCCGGCGCGAGGTGCTGCCATGCCGGCGCAGCGTCGCGGGCAGCGTCGACCGCGCGAGCGATGTCGGCGGCGTCGGCTTCCGCGACCTCGGCCAGCGTCTCCTCCGTCGAGGGGCTGATCGTCGGGAACCAGCGCCCGCTCTTCGGCTCCACGAACTCGCCGCCGATGAACAGCCCGTAGCGGTCGTCGAGCCGCACGATGTCGGTCGACTCCGGAGCGCTCGCGTACTCCCACGGCGGCGCGCCGCTCGCCGGTCGCTCGATCGCCTCGCTCACGCGCTCAGCCCCTCGTCTTCCGTCAGTCGATCGTGAAGTAGTCTGGGCCAGAGTAGCTGCCCGTTCGCTCCTTCTCGAGCTGCATCAACACGTCGTTCAACAGGCTCGAGGCCCCGATGCGGAACAGCTCGGGGGTCATCCAGTCGGGCCCGAGCGTCTCGTGCAGCAGCACGAGGTACTGGATCGCCTGCTTCGAGCGGCGCACGCCGCCGGCGACCTTGACGCCGACCCTGCGGCCGGTCTGCTGATGGAAATCGCGTGCGGCTTCCATCATGCAGAGCGCGTTCGGCAGGGTCGCGTTCACCCCGATCTTGCCGGTCGACGTCTTGATGAAGTCGGCGCCGGCGGCCATGGCCAGCATCGAGGCCTGCCGGATGCGGTCGTAGGACCCCAGCTCCCCCGCCTCGAGGATCACCTTGAGGTGGGTCGAACCGGCCGCCTCGCGCGCCGCGACGAGCTCCTCGAACGCATCCGCGTAGCGCCCTCCGAGGAAGAGCGAGCGGTTCAGCACGATATCGATCTCGTCGGCACCGTCCGAGGCGACGTCGCGGATCTCCTGCAGCCGCGCCTCGAGCGGCCCGAGCCCCGACGGGAAGCCGCCGGCAACGCTCGCGACCGCCACGCCCGTGCCGTCGAGCTGCCGGGCGGCCACCGGCACCAGCTGCGGGTAGATGCAGACGGCGGCGACGCTCGGCAGTTCGGGACGAACCGGGTCGGGCCGCACCGCCTTGGCGCACATCGCCACGATCTTGCCCGTGGTGTCGCTCCCCTCCAGCGTCGTCAGATCGATGCTGCGGATCGTGAGGTCGAGCGCCCAGAGCTTCGCGTCGCGCTTGATCGACCGGGTCGCGAGAGCCGCCGCTCGACCCTCGAGGCCGACCGCGTCGACCGCCGTCGTGCGCGCCACGATGCGGGGGGCCTCGCTCGCCCCGGCGATGGGCTCGGCCGGCGGACGCGGGGTGATCTCGGTCGTCTGGGACACGCCACCCATCGTAGCGAGCCGGGCGCGATGAGGGATCGCCGCCCCCTCAGGCGTCGAAGATCGCCGTGCCGTCATCGAGGTCGAAGAAGTGCATGTGCTCGACGTCGACCACCATCTCGAGTGGCCGCCCGCGCGTCGCCGACGTTCGCGGGTCGAGCCTCGCGACGAAGCGAGACGAGCCCCGCTGGGCGCGCTCCTCGAGGTCGTCGGTGCCGCCCAGGTCGCGGACGAGCTCCTTCGTGTCCTCCGTCACGACGGGTGGCGCCTCGACCGTGACATGCGCGAGCACCTCGGAGCCGAGCGCCTCGAGCAGATCCACGTCGGCACTCAGGCGGCGACCCGGGGGCGCCCCGGTCGCGACGCTCGCATCCTGGAGGTCCTCGGGCCGTATGCCGATCACGACCCGGCGACCCTCGTGGCGCCTGAGGGCCGGTCGGCGGTCAAGGACCGCCCCGTCGAGCTCCAGAGCGGTCGACCCGAACGTCGCGACCAGCCGGTCGCCGTCACGGTCGAGGGCGGCGTCGACGAGGTTCATCGCCGGGGAGCCGATGAACCCCGCCACGAAGATGTTGGCCGGACGGTCGTAGAGCACCTGCGGCGCGTCCACCTGCTGAAGGTGCCCCTGCTTCAACACCGCGACGCGATCGCCCATGGTCATCGCCTCGGTCTGGTCGTGCGTGACGTAGATCGTCGTGACCCCGAGGTGCTGCTGCAGCTTCGCGATCTCGGCCCGCATCTGCACGCGCAGCTTCGCGTCGAGATTCGACAACGGCTCGTCCATCAGGAAGGCCTGAGGCTCCCTGACGATCGCCCGGCCCATCGCAACCCGTTGGCGCTGCCCGCCCGAGAGGGCCTTCGGCTTGCGCTGCAGGTACTCTGTGAGGCCAAGGATCTCGGCCGCGGCGCGCACCCGGCGGGCGATCTCGTCCTTGCCCATCTTCCGCAGCTTCAAGGCGAACGCCATGTTCTCGTACACCGACATGTGTGGGTAGAGCGCGTAGTTCTGGAAGACCATGGCCACGTCGCGGTCCTTCGGCGGCAGGTCGTTCACGACGCGGTCGCCGATGCGGACCGTTCCGCTCGAGATCTCCTCGAGTCCCGCGACCATGCGCAGGCCGGTCGTCTTGCCGCACCCCGAGGGACCGACGAGCACGACGAACTCCCCGTCGTGGATCTCGAGATCGAGGTCGGAGACGGCTTCCGTGCCGTCGGGGTAGACCTTGGTCGCCTTCTCGATCGCGATGTCGGCCATGTCGATCCTCTCGAGTCGTCGGCTCGGGTTCGTTACCCGCTGATGCGCAGCGCCGCTTCCATCTGCGGGTGGTACGTGCACACGACGCGATAGGTCCCCGGCTCGATGTCGGGCACCGTGAGCGTCGCTCGGTCTCCCGCGGCCACGTCGGCGTCGGCCTCGATGCTCGCCTCGACGGTGAAGGTGTGCGGGGTGTTGCCCTCGTTCACGATCTCGAGATCCTCGCCCGCGGCAGCGTCGATGCACCCCGGCTCGTAGAAGAAATCGCCCATCGCGACGCTCGTGGCTGCGCGAGGGTTCTCACACGAAGGGGGCTCGGCGTTCCCCGAACACGCCGCGACGAACAGCCCGGCCGCCGCGACGCCCGCGACCGACGCTCTGCGGACGGAGCGGCGGATCCGACCTGCGAGTCTGGCACTCATGGGGTCAAGAACGACGGCAGGTCGGCGCGCTCCGCGGCAACCATCTCGTCGAACATCATCCGGATGTCGGCGGGAGGGCACACCGCCGAGGTGAGCGGATCGAGCATCAGCGCCTGCACCGCGAGCTCACGATCGCCCTCGAGCACGGCGGTCACGGCGAGGTCGTAGACCTCGAGGTGGCGGCGATCGAGCGCCGCCAGTTGCGGCGGCAGAGCCCCGAAGGGCTGCGGGTGGATGCCATCGCCGTCGACGATCGCCTCCACTTCGACCACGCCCCCCGGCGCGAGGTCGTCGATGAGGCCGTCGTTCGGGATGTTCACGTAGACGCTCACCGGCGCACCGGTCGTCATCGCCTCGACGATGCGCGAGGGGTACTCGCCGCCGCGCTCCAACGGGTACTCCTCGTCGCCGGCGAACACGCGAGCCAGCCGCTCGTCGCTCTCCGCGCGCCACGTGGGCCAGTTGTTCGCATAGAACCCCGATTCGCCGCGGTAACCGGAGCGGGCGTACCGGGCAAGGGTCTCGGGACGTGACCGGAAGTACGGCAGGTACTCGCTCACGTGGCCGCTCGATTCGGTCGGGAACCGGCCGAGATGGAACATCAGCTCGAACCGCACGGGGTCCTGTTCCCAAACCTCGGCCAGCCGGCCTCGTTCGCGAAGCATGGGGTACGCGTCGTCGCCATCGAGCCACAGGTCGGTGATCCATGCGAGGTGGTTCACACCTGCGGCGCGGAACGTCAGCCGAGCGAGGTCGACCTCGAGGTACTCCGCGATCTGCTCGATCGTGTAGTGCACCGAGTGGCACATGCCGTACACGGGTATCCGCGACGCGCGCGACGCCGCCAGCACCATCATCGACATCGGGTTGGTGTGGTTCAGCACGAGGGCTTCGGGGCACAGCCGGTCGATGTCGCCGAGCATCTCGAGCCATGCCGGGATCGTGCGGAAGGCCTTGAAGAGGCCCCCCGGCCCGATCGTGTCGCCGATGCACTGGTCCACCCCGTAGCGCATCGGGATGTCGTAGTCGTGACGCACGTTGCGCAGACCCGCGACCTCGATCGTGTTGATCACGACGTCGCTGCCACCGAGCGCCGCGGTGCGGTCGATGTCGGCTCGCACCGTCCAGCCCTTCCCGGTGCGCTCGATCAGGTGCTCGGCGAACCCACGCGCGAGCTCGAGCCGCACCGGGTCGATGTCGACGAGCCGGAACTCCCCTTCGGGCAACGCGTCGACAGCGAGGAAGTCCGTGACGAGCTCGGCGGTGAACTCGGCGCTTCCGGCTCCGACCAGGGTGATGGTCGTCATTTCGTGCCCGTCAGCGTCAGGCCCCGCACGATCCACCGTTGCGACAGCGCGAAGATGATCAGCACCGGGATCACCATGAGCACCGAGGCGGCCATCACCAGGTTCAGCTGCGACGTGTGCTGGGTCTCGAACCAGGTGAGG
>JAOUEA010000142.1 GCA_029858935.1 Actinomycetota bacterium | reverse complement strand
CGGGCGGCTTGAGGGAGGCGACGAGCTCGTCATCGGCTCACCGGTGCTGACTTGCGACGACGGGAGCGACCCCGAGGCCCTGAGCGGCCCTCCGCTGCAGGATCAGCTGCGCGACCTGACCTTCGTCCATGACCCCGAGGACGACGTCCTCACCGACAACTTCGGGACCGTCTGGGGGCGGGAGGGTGCGGAGGAACCGGCCCTCGACCCGGTGGCGTCCGGGGGGATGTGGCCGCAGACGAGCCTGGAGGAGGTCCGACGGGCCCAAGAGCTCGCGGACGCAGGAGACCCTCGCTACACCTGGCAGGTCGATCCGGAGATGCGATCGGGCTTCGCCCAGCCCACCGACGACACGGAGATCGTCGCCCGATTCCTCCGGGAGGTGCTCGGATGGGAGGACTTCCGCTTCATGCCCATCCCGGAGGACGGCTTCGGCACCGGTGCCTCCTACAACAACGCGTTCATCCGCTGCACACGGGGTCGCACCAACCCGCAGTACCCGAACGACCCCGAGCGGTGCGGGCCGACGCTCGACGGCGGGCGCTACGAGCGGGTCAGCATCGACCTGGGCCAGCTCGTCCGGCAAGACGCCAGCGGCGTTTGGGTGGTGACCGAGTGGAGGATGGTGGAGCCGTTCGCGCAAGTGACACCGCCTTCCGAGGCTGAGACGAGGGCGCTCCTAGAGCCCTTCCTCGAGGCACGGATCGATGGTGACGACGCCGAAAGATTCGTCGACGTCCCAGCCGACGAAGCCCCGGACGGCGAGGTTCCGCTCCTCTACGCCACGACCGCCGGAGCCGCCTACGAGCGATCCGAGTACGAGGTCGTCGATGGACCAGTGTGGCCGGATGGTTGGATGCAGGTCGAGGTCCGGCTGTTCGCCCAGGGTGGCACAGTGGTGGAGCAAGTGTTCCTCGTGGACCGCGACGAGGCCGGTCAGCTCGGTCTCCACTATCGGTACAACCCGCCCGACGTCGCCCCGACGACCGAGAACGGGCAGGTCGTGCCTACCCAGTTCAGCTTCCTCGACGGCGAGGTGACATTCGAGGTGGCGTATCCATGGGATTACCATCCGCCGGAGCTGAACGGTGTGCCTGCCGACGAAGGCCTCAGCTTCGACAACAACAGCGATCCGAACGAGGAGATCGCTGTGGTGGTCGATCCCCTCCCGGCCAAGACCGGCTGCAAGCACGGCCCGGCCCCGATGGACGCCGCGGCGCTGGCCCAGAGCATCCGGTCTGACCCCGATCTCGATGCGACCGCTCCGGCAGCGGATAGCGTCGGCGGGGTCGAGGCCCTGCGGATGGACGTGATCGCCACGCCAGGAGCGAGCGTCTGCAACGCGACTGCAAGGGTGCTCGTGGTGGGCGAGGCCGGCGTCGGTGCGGGTGAGGAGATGCGCCTGTACCTCGTCGATCTTCCCGGTTCGGCGCAGATCCTGGCGATTGCGATCCTTGCTCCGACGTCGAGCTTCGAGCACCCCCTACAGGCCGAAGGGATCGTGGATTCCATCGAGTTCCACGATCTTCCCTCGTGAGCGCGATGTAGAGCGTCGCTCGAGCGTCTCTATGGTGAGATGCAGAACAGCGACATGGCCGAGGACATCTGGGAGCGACCCGCGGACAGGCTCGAGCCACGCCCGGGGAGCCTCGAGGACCTCTACGTACGGCACATCCCCGACGCCGTCCGACTCGCCTTTCTGCTGACCCGTGACGGAGGAACCGCCGAGGACCTTGCGCAGGACGCGTTCATCAAGGTGGCCGGTCGGATCCATCACGGCATGGATGCTGAGCATCTTCGGGGTGAGCCTTCGCCTGTGGACCGATCCGTCGCCCACGGGAATCGCGATCAGCGTGGCGATCTGCATCGTGGCGGCGCTGAACCTCTTCATCCTTCGCCGTGATCGGCCAAGGCGTCGCCAACGGTGCCCCCTCCTTCATGGAGTGGTACTCGGCGTGGGGGCTGCTGGCGACGGTCGTGTGGCTTGCACCTCGAGGTGCTCTACCTGCTCGCACGTCTGCAGCGCTGAAGGCGCGGAACGACATCGCCTCAGGCCGCCCTCAGTCGTGAGACCCCTCCCCTACGCTTCGGCTGGTGCGGACCGACCAATTTCGCAACAGTTTCGGGCCTTCGTACGTCTTGGTCATGTGGGTGCGAAAAGGACGACGATGGTCGCCGACATGGGAGCCGAGCAGGGGCATGCAAGCCGGCTGGCCGAGGTGTACGTGCGGTCGGCGCCGGCAGGGTTCCGGCTCGCCTACCTCCTGACGGGCGACCGGGTGCTCGCCGAGGATCTCGTCCAAGAGGCGTTCCTTCGATTCGTCGGGCGCCTGCACCACCTGCGAGAGCCCGAGGCGTTCGACGCCTACCTCCGTCGGACGATCGTCAACCTGTCGAAGGACACCTTCCGGCGCCGTGCGGTGGAGCGGTCCTACCTCGAGCGCCGGACCGCCGAGCTCCGCGAAGGCCACACCGATCGCGACGTCGCCTCCTACGAATCGATGCGCACCGCGCTGCTCTCGCTACCCCAGCGGCAGCGCGCCGCGATCGTCCTTCGCTACTACGAAGACCTCCACGAGTCCGAGATCGCCGACCTGCTGCGCTGCCGCCCGGCGACCGTGCGCTCGCTCGTCGCGCGCGGGCTCGAGGCCCTCCGCAAGATCCCCGAGGTGACGACATGACCGACCAGGACGTCCGCGACTTCCTCGAGCGCATGGCAGCCGAGGAACCGGTCCAGTTCCTCGATGCAGAGCCGCTGACCCGCCGGGCTCGCCGCCGCGCCGCGAGGACCGTCGCCGTCATGGCGCTCGGAGCTGCGGCCGCGATCGCGGTGCTGTTCGCCAGCGTGCCCCAGCTGCGCGGGGAGTCACCGAGGATCCCAGTCAACCCCCCCGAGGAATCCTCCCTGGACCTCGGAATCTTCGAGCCGGTCGCCGGTCGGATCGTCTACTCCACGGATTCCAGCCTCTGGGCCGTCGACCCCAGCGCGCCGTCCCCCTCGACGCTGGTGCGGGTCGAGGGAACGGACGACACCGGCCGCGCATCGTTCACGATGCCGCTCGGCTGGTCGAGCGACGGCTCCGAGCTCCTGCTCCTGCGTGAGGATCCGACCGATCAGACGTTCCCGTATCGCCGCCACCTCTACATCCTCTACGCGGACGGGACCGAGACCCAGGTGACACCCGAGCCGGTCGACGGCGCAGCCATCTCGCCCGACGGGTCGCGAGTGGTCTTCGCCGACCACAGGTCGGACGGCTTGTACGTCGTCGACGCCGAAGGCGGCCAACCGGTTCGGATCGCCGATGGGGCTGAACCCACGTTCTCCCCAGACGGGACGCAGATCGCATACCTCGGCTTGCCGAGGAGTGGATGTTGCGTCCAGAAGGGGCGCGAGCATGTGTGGGTGGCGAACGCGGACGGCACCGACGCGCACGAGATCCTGGCGGACGAGCCGGCCTTGGCCGATGGCGCGTCGGACCTCTCGTGGTCGCCTGCGGGCGACCGCATCGCGATGGGGAACGCCCGAGAGGGCCACGTCGCGATCTACACCTTCGCCCCCGACGGCTCGGACTTCACGAAGGTGATCACCGGCGGGATGAACGCGTTCTGGTCGCCCGACGGGTCGCGGCTGGCGTACATGCTGCCCTACGGCGATCCGCTCGCAGCGGGAAGGCCCCTCGCGATCGCCGACGCGGACGGCTCGAACGTCCAGGTGTTCGACTTCGGCGGCGTAGGGCCCTGGCATCCGGGCACGCTCGAAGCGGGTATCGAAGCCACTGCTCCCCCCTCACCCTCGACGTCGCCATCGACTTCGCCGGGGTCCACGAGGTTCACGTCGACGATCCACGGGATCTCGATCGATCACCCGTCCGGATGGCAGACGAGGCCGGCGACCGAGCCCTGGACGGGAGAGGCGCTGGACTTCGCCTCACCGGCGGCTGACGTCATCTTCGACCCAGCGCTGGGGGATCGGCTGTACCTCGTCGTGGCTTCCCAGCCGTTCGGCGGTCTCAGCCAAGACGAGTGGAGGAACAAGGCCATCGACTGGCTCTGCACGGGGGAAGGTATGGCCGCCGGGAGTTGGACGGTCGACGGCGCCGATGCCTTCGTCCTGGAGTGCGATTCCACGCGGCAGGCGGCCCTCGCGTTCACGGACACTCGCGGCTATCTGATCCGGCTAGTCGTACCGAGCGAGGACCCGGGGCTCGCCCGGAAATACGACTTCGACTGGTTCAAGCCGGTGCTCGATTCGATCGACTTGCGCCCGGAAGAGGCATCCGGCGCACCAAGCTCGTCGGCATCGCAGTAAGGGGCCGGATGATGACTCACCGCGGACCGGTCGCGACCGTTGCCCTCGTCTTCGCGCTCGCCGGATGCTCACCGGCGACCCTGAGCGAATCGGAGACATCAGCCTCGGTCGAGCCCTCGGAGGCTCCCGTCGCCTCGGCTTCCCCGAGTGCAGCGGCGGGAGCCTTCCCGATCGAGGCGTTCGTCGACCTCGGTGACGGGCCCGTGTCCGATAGGTTGGCAGCCGATCTGCAGAAGGTGCTGGACGAGTCTGCCAACGGTCACGGGCTCACGGCGGCGGTGATCTCCCCGCGGGGGACCTGGAACGGCGCAACGGGCTTCGCGGCGGGGGATCGACCGATGGTCCCGAACGATCAGATGTCCATCGCCAGCATCACCAAGACCCTGGTGGCGGCCCAGGTGATGCAGCTGGTCGAGGCAGGCGAGCTGGGCCTCAACGATCTCGCGGCCGATCGTCTCCCGTCCGGGCTCGAGTTCGACACCAACGGCGCGAGGATCGTCGACCTGCTCTCGATGCGCAGCGGGATCTCCGAGTACTTCGCCGATGAAGACGAGCTTCGGGAGGTCCTGTTGACCGACCCGTTGCACGTCTGGACGCTCGAGGAGAAGCTCGCCACCGTCGCACCCGAACGCGGGCCGGTCGGTCAAGAGTGGGAGTACATCGGCACCAACTACCTGCTGCTCGGCTTGATCGTCGAGCAGGTTACCGGTCGGCCGATCGCTGAGGTGCTGCGGAGCGGGGTTCTCGCCGGCGCCGGGTACGAACGCCTGATCTATCAGCCCGACGAGCGGCCTACCGATCCGATGGCGATGCCGCTCGGTGCGTCGGCCAAGACCTTCGAGAAGAAGGGGGGGGTATCTCCCGTCGCTCGCCAACGCCACCATGTTTACATCCGAAGGCGCCATGGCCTCGGACGCGCCGAGCCTCGCCCGATGGTTCAGAGCACTGTGCGCCGGTCAGATCGTGTCGCCTGCCTCTCTCGACGAGATGACGGACTTCGACGAGCGACCCGAGTACGGGCTCGGGATCTGGGACAGACGGCCGGAGTACGGCTGTGACTCCGGGGCTTTGGGCCACACGGGCCTCGCGAGGGAGGGATACAGGACCGCGGCGCTGTGCTTCCAGGATCCGGGCGTCGTCGTCGTGGTGCTGGCGAACGAGGAAGAGAAGGTCGACGTCGACACGGTCGTAGGCGACCTGGTGCACGCCGCCGCCACCTGAGCACGTGGCCCAGGAGGCACGACCCCCGACGGCGAGGGAGCGCAACCACCCCGTAGCGGTTCGAGCGTCGCAGGTGTTCATGAGCCATGCTGGATCGCTCGCTCCAAGCGCTTCGCGGCGAGGAGCTCGTGGAGATAGACGTGGTCGAGGAACCGCGGAGCTTCGAGGTGTTCTTCGCATCCGAGCACGCGCGGCTGTTCGGCGCCCTCTGCCTCGTCACCGGTGATCGTTCCGAGGCCGAGGAGATCATGCAGGACGCCTTCCTCCGGCTGTGGGAGCGATGGGATCGCGTCGCGACGATGGACGATGCGTCGGCCTACCTGTTCCGCACTGCGATGAACGTGTTCCGCAACCGCTACCGGCGCGCTGCCCTGGCGTTGAGGAAGACGATCAGCGTCGCCCCGACCGAGGACGCGCTCGCGACCGTCGAGGATCGCGACGTCGTCGTCCGCGCGCTCCGCGGTCTCACACCGGATCAGCGAGCCGCTGTCGTG
>JAOUEA010000141.1 GCA_029858935.1 Actinomycetota bacterium | reverse complement strand
ACCGCCACCATCGCCGGGCTGGCCGCCTCCGTCGGGCTTCGCCCCCTCCACCGCGGCCGCGAGTGCTTGTTCGAGATCTTCGCCCACGCCCACCGCGTCGCCGTTCACCACGACGACACGCTTGAGCTCGGGCACCGCCGTGGACTGGTTCGCCTGCACGTACACCGGCTGCACGTACAGGAAGGAGTTCTCGATCGGGATCACGAGCAGGTCGCCGAAGAGCACGCTCGAACCACCCTGCCCGAGTAAGGTGCGTTCCTGCGAGAACTGCGGATCCTGGTTGAGACGGGAGAACACGATGGACGGGCCCGGCACGTTCTCCTCGGTGGGCAGCTCGAGCGAGAGCAATCGTCCGTAGGAAGCGGCATCGGAGCTCGCCGCGAGCCACGCCACCATGTTCTGACGGCCCTCCCGCACGAACGGGAGCACCAGCTGGAACACCTCGACGTCCTCGCCCGGGGCCCGCATCAACAGGTAGTAGGGCCGGAGCCTCGGCGCCTGGTCGAACGACGTCGCCGTGGTGGTGCCTTCGGCCGAGATCGGGCTCCGCGTCGGGTCCGACGCGACCTCCCAGCGATCCTGGTTCTGATAGAAGACTTCGGGCGAGGTCACGTGGTAGGTGGCGTACTGCGTCGCCTGCACCTGGAAGAGGTTCTCGGGGTACCGGAAGTGCGATCGAAGCTCGTCGCCGGCCTCTTCGATCGGAGTGAACAGACCGGGATAGACGCGATCCCACACCTGGGCGATCGGATCGCTGAGATCGGCGTAGTAGGTCATCGTGCCGTCATATGCGTCGACGGTCACCTTCACCGAGTTCCGCATGTAGTTCACGAGCCGCGACGGCAGCGCGGCCTGGGTCGCCTCGCCCACGTTCACGGACTGTGAGTAGGGGTACTCGTTCGTCGTCGTGTAGGCATCCCATATCCACACCAGGCGGCCCGCGGCGATCGTGAGGAACGGGTCGTCGTCGAAGGTCAGGAACGGCACCGGCTTGGGCACCCGCGAGGCCAGGTCGCGGTACATCATCAACCGGCTCGTCGAGGTGATCTGGCCCGAGATCAGCAGGTTGACGTCGCGGAACCGCCAGGCGAACAGCCCTCGCTGCAGCACGTTGCCGACAGGGATGCCGCCGGAGCCCGTGTACTCGTACCCGGGAGGCGCACCCTCGTAGTCGAGCTCGGGCGTGCCCGAATTCGTGATCACGAACGGCGCGTCGTCGACTCCGCCTTCTCCGAAGTAGATGCGAGGCTGCTCGAGCTCCGGCCCACCGATCGATCGAACCGGGATGTCGGCAAGCTCGAGCACGGGCGCGCCCTCGGTGTTCGCCCGGTTCACCTTCGCCGCGACCGCCCCGAACCCGTGGGTGTACACCAGGTGCTCGTTCTGCCACGAGCGGGCTTCTGCCGGGATGCCCACCTGCGAGACCTCGCGGCCCGACACCATCAGCACGCGCCGCTCGCCGTCGAGCTCATAGCGATCGACATCGACATCGTGGAACTCGTAGTACGAGCGGATGCGCTGCAACGACAGGAAGTTCTCGGCGAGGATCGTGGGGCGCCACAGGCGGATGTTGGAGATCGTCGTCTCGTTCTTGTTGAGGTCCTCCGTGGTGACGGTCGCGTCGTAGCTCTGCTCCGGCGGTGCCTGCACGTCCTCGTCGGTGATGTCGAAGGCGCGAGTGGTGCCCTCGATGTTGTCGGCGATGTAGGGCGCTTCGCGCTGGAACTCCTGCGGCGTCACCCGGAACCGCTGCACGAAGGCCGGGTACGCGGTGCCCAGCAGCACCGACACGGCGCCCAGCACGATCACCGCGATGATCGGCAACGCCCAGCGCTGGCGCACGATGTTGGCGAAGAAAAGCACGGCGCAGATCACCGCCGCGATGATCAGGAAGTTCAGCGCCGGGAGCTGGGCGTTCACGTCGGTGTACGAGGCTCCCTGAACGACGCCGCGCGGGGAGTTCAGCAGGTCGAAGCGCCCGAGGTAGTAGCCCCAGGCCTTGGTCAGCATGATCACGCCGAGCAGCACCGACAGATGCGCGCGTGTCGCCGGCGCGACGCGCTCGGCCCAGGTTCGCGCCTGCGGGCGGATGCCGCCCCAGAAGAAGTGGGCGATCGCCGTGAGGAAGGTGACCCCCACGAGCGAGGAGAACATCCAGCCCTGAAGGAACTTCAACCAGGGCAGCGAGAAGACGTAGAAGGACGGGTCGCGATCGAAGAGCGGCTCGGGCTCACCGAACACGATCCCACTCGAGTTCTGCCACAGCAGGAAGACCTGCCACTGCCGCGAGACCCCGATCGCGACGAGCAGCGCCAGCACGCCCGCAGCGAGCGGCAGCAGCCACCCGAGGTAGGGCTCGAACGCCATGCGCACGCGCTCGACGGCTTCCTGCTCGGGCGTCAGGAAACGGGGCGGCTCAGGCGCGATGCGTCGCGTGATCAGCAGGTTCGCGTAGAGCAGCGCGAAGAACAGCAAACCGAGGGCCGCGCCCAGCAGCACCTTCGTGCGGAGCTCCGTCCAGAACACCTGCGTGAGGTCGACCTCTCGGTACCAGAGCAGGTCGACGTAGAACGTCGACATCACGGTGAACAGCACCGCGAGGACGACGACGATGCCGATCACGAATGCCGGCCAGCGTCGCTGGCGCGTCGGGATGCGGACGGTCGACATCTGGTCGAGATCCCCTTCGATGAACAGCAGGTACGTTCGTCGCGAGCCTAACGCATGCCGTGGCGAGCGTCGGAGTCAGGACGCTTCGAGCGCGTCGACCGCCTGCGTGAACGACGACACGGAGATCAGGCGCAGATCGGTCTCGACGTCCCGGAGTTCGGCCATGTTCTCGGCCGGCACCAGGAACACCGTGGCGCCGGCGCGTTCGGCTCCGATGACCTTGTCCACGATGCCCCCGATACCACCCACTTTCCCCGAGGGCGAGATGGTGCCGGTTCCCGCGATCGTGCGACCGCCGGTCAGATCCCCCGGCGTGAGGGCGTCGTACAAGCCGAGCGAGAACATCAGCCCGCCCGACGGACCGCCGACGTCCCCGCTCGCGATCTCGATACCGAACGGGAACGCGCTCACCATCTGGATGCCGACGAGGGGCTCCTCACTGCCGGCGCACGGCTCGCGCGTCAGCTCGATCTCGTGCACCTCGCCGCCGGCTCGAACCCGGAACGCCACCGGCTCGCCGGGTGGCACGCCATCGATCGCTCGCCGGGCCTCCCCGATCGTCTCGACGCGGCGTCCGTCGATCGCGACCACGGTGTCGCCGACGAAGAGCTCGCCGTCGGCGGGGCAGTCGGGTCCGGTGGCTTCGATCAAGGCACCCGTACCGTGGTCCTTGGGATAGTCGAACAGCTCCGTGAGCACCACGATCGACGCGTCGATCTTGCTCTGGTCCATCTGGGAGATCGCTCGATCCTGCTCCTGGTCCCGGTCGACTCCCGGCGGATAGATCGCGTCTTCGCCCACGATGAATCGCGAATCGTCGACCCACGCGATGAAGGATCCGAGGGCGGTGAGCTGCTCCCAGCGCACCGTCGTCATGATCAGCCGCCCTTCCGACGGGTAGCGAGGCACGCCCTTGATATCGATCAGGGGATCGATGTCGTTCGCCGGCCCGGGCCCGACCGCGAAGTACGGGATCGGCACCCAGGCGGCGGCGAACACCAACCCGAACAGGGCGACGAGGCCGGCGATGCGGAAGGGGCGCTTCATGATCTGGCCTCGATAGTACGGCCGGTTCGTGGGTCGCCCCCTTCCCGGAAGCCGTGCGCCCGAAGTACCCTGACGTCGCCGAGAGGAGTCGTTGAGTCATGGAGTGGTTCTTCGTGCTTGCGGTCGCCGTCGGCGTCGGCGTGTTCGTCTACCGGCTCACGGCCGGCGGTGAGCTCGACGCCGAACCCGGCCTGCCGGCGACCGGGGACCCCGAGCCCGACGCCGGCCCCACGTCGGAACCTCGTGCGGAGCGCACCCTCGAGGCGCCCGAAGGCTACATCCCCGTGAGCCCAGGTGGACCGTCGTGGCACGCTCGGCTGGGCGGTGCGATGGGCCTCGTGATCGCCGTGGCGGTCGGCGCGATTGCCCTGGCGTTCTCGCTGTGGGCCCTGACGTCGTTCGTCGCTCGGCTTGTCTCCGACGCCGGTGGAGGCGCTCCGGCGACGTAAGCCGCATCAGCGGCGACGCACGAGCTGGAACGCCGATCGGTAGTCCTCGAGATGCTCGAGCATGCGGCCGGTGCCGATGACGACCGTCTCGAGCGGGCGCTCGACGACGTGCACGGGCACCTCGCACTCCTGCGCCAGCAACATGTCGAATCCCCGCAGGAGTGCTCCCCCGCCGGTCAGAAACATCCCCGTCTCGAGCACATCGTGCGTGAGCTCTGGCGGCGCCTCGGCCAACGTCAGGCGCGCGGCCTCGACGATGCCACGGACCGGATGACCGATCGCCATCCGAACCTCTTCCTCGGTGATCTTGACCTCGACGGTGTTCCCGGTGTCGAGCTGACGTCCGATCACCACCGCCGCCTTGCTGCTGGGGGTCGGGAAAGCCGAGCCGATCGCGACCTTGATCTCCTCGGCCGCCTTCTCCCCGATCGCCACCCCGTACTCCTCGCGGATGTGCTGCTGCACCGCCGCGTCGAGGTCGAAACCACCGAGCGCCACCGAGCGGCCGCTCACCACACCGCCCATCGAGACGACCGCCATCTCCGAGCGGCCGCCACCGACGTCCACCACCAGATGGCCGACCGGCTCGTGCACCGGCAACCCCGCACCGATCGCAGCGGCCAGCGGTTCCTCGACGAGCGTGACCTGGCGCACCCCGGCTGAGCGGATCGCATCCTCGATGGCCCGGCGCTCGACCTCCGAGCTCATCGACGGCACCGCGACGAGCACTCGAGGACGAGGGAAGCGAACCGTCATGGAGCGGCGGATCACCACCTGGATCATCGCCTGGGTGACATCGAACTCCGTCATCGTGCCGTGGCGCATGGGTCGTACCGCGAGCACGTTGCCCGAGTCACCTCCGAGCAGCTGCCAGGCCTCCTCGCCCATCGCGAGCACCTCGCTCGTATCGGCCCGAACCGCGACGACCGTGGGCTCGGCGAACATGACGCCTTCGCCCTGCCGGTAGACGAGCGTGTTGGCGGTGCCGAGATCCACGGCGAGGTCGCGGCCCATCTACCGGCGCTCCCCGAGGCTCGGCGCCATCTAGCTCCCCATCACCCAGTGCGACTCGCCCGAGACGAGGCCTTCCTTCTTCCAGATGGGAACGTCGTGCTTGAGCCGCTCGATGCCATGCCGGCACGCCTCGAACGCCTCGGCCCGATGCGGGGCGGACACCGCCACGATCACGCTGATCTCCCCGATCCCGAGATCGCCGACGCGGTGCATGATCGCCACCCGCCGGGCGGGCCAGCGATCCAGGATGTCGTCGGCGAGCTCGCGCAGCCGTGCGTCCGCGAGCTCGTGCCACGCCTCGTACGTGAGCCCTGTGACGTCGCCGGCGTCGGAGTGGTCGCGCACCGTGCCGGTGAAGATGCACATCGCCCCGGCGGCCCCATCGGCGACCGCGCGGGCCGCTTCGTCGACCGAGAGCGGGGCATCCTGCACGCGTGTGAGTACGCGTGCGCCGGGTTCAGCATCGGTTCGCAGCTCGGCCACGCGGTCATCGTAACCAAGGGGGGTCGTACGATGACGGGATGAGCGACCAGGGCGGCGGCGGGTTCGGAGCGGGCTTCCCGTTCGACATGGACCCGGAGTCCCTGCGAGACGCGCCGTTGTTCCGTGAGATGCAGCGGGTGATGTCGGCGTCGTCGGGCCCGGTGAACTGGGAGCTCGCACGCCAGGTGGCCGTCGCAAGCGCCGCGGAGGCCGGCGACGACCTCGAGGCGTCCGAGCACGACATCCACGGGTTCGAGGAAGCCGTGCGGGTCGCCGAGATGCACGTCGCGACGTTCACCGAGCTCGAGCCTCCTCGCGACGTGGCTGAGGTGCGCGCGGTGCGACGGTCCGAATGGATCTCGGCCAACACCGAGAACCTCGCCGGACTCCTGGAGCC
>JAOUEA010000010.1 GCA_029858935.1 Actinomycetota bacterium | reverse complement strand
GGTAGCGGCGTGCCAGAGCCTCGGGCAGCAGGGTCGTCGCGGTGGGGTCGATCGGATGCTCGGACAGGTCGACGAACTCGAGGCCCACCTGCTCTGCGAGGGCGCGGACGAGGTCGCCCTCCTTGATCATGCCCATGTCGATCAGCACGCGCCCGAGTGATTTGGGCGTGCGACGGTGCTCCTCGAGCGCCGTTTCCAGCTGCTCGGGCGTGATCATGTCCAGCTCGATCAAGATCTGGCCGAGCTGCTTCGACTTGCGTTTGACCGTGGTCATCGCCGTCCTTGTGGTCCCGTTGGTCTTAGGTCTCAGGAACTTCCTTCGTCATCGTCCGAGTCCACCTGAAGCAAACCCGAGAACTCTTTGGCCAGCAGCACGCGATCGACCTCGGCGTCCTTGTCGAAGCCTTCCCCGCCAGCAGATCCCGCGAGCTTCTGGGGCTCCTTCTTGAGTGCCGACGGCACAGCTTCGGCGGCCGCAGGAGCCGGCTGGGATTCCGCGGGCGGGGCGGGCTCGATCCCCTCGGGCGGCGGGGTTGCGATGGCCGCGTCGGGCGCTTCCGCGGCGGTGAGCGGTGCTGCCGTCCCGGACTTCCCGCCCTTCGAGCCGCCATTCGCCGACGACGGAGGGTCGTCGGCGGGCGCCGTGGCCGGCCCGGCCACGACCTCCGCGGGAGCGGGCTTGCCCTCCGGCGGATGGAGTGAGGTCCGGGGCTTGCCCGAAGGGGCTGCGTTGGCATCGGGCACCCGCAGGGTGTCGCGACGCGCACGGCCTTCCTCGGCCATGAGCAACACCTGTTCCATCTGATCGACGAGGATGCCGGGGCGCGTGCCGACCTCCGCGGTGGCAAACGCCGCGTAGGGTCCGCGCTTGACGTAGGCCCACACCTGGTCGGGGAACTCCACGAAACTCTTGTCGGGCTCACCGAGCGTGATGAACTTGAGCCACGCCGGCTTGGCGAGGCTGTCGTCCTCGTTCGGATAGGCGCCGAGCACCAGCCCGTCCCGAGACAGGATGAGGGCGCCCGACACCCCGCTCACGCTCACGGAGATCCGCTGCGCGAGCGCGGAGTAGTCGTCCATCTCCCTCGTTGCATCGACGGGCCGACGTGCACGCTTGAGGCGTGCGGAACGATATCGGGTCGGCTGGCGCTCGCCGGGATCTAGTTCCGCTCGGCGAGTGCGCCGAGCGCAGCCGCCGACATCGCTTCGAGCGGAGCTGGGGTGCCGGTGAACAGCTCGAACGCGAGGGCCGCCTGGTGGAGCAGGAGCCCGAGACCGCCGAACGCCTCGGCGCCGGCTTCACGGGCGGCGGCGAGCAGCGGCGTCGAGACGGGACGATAGAGCAGGTCGACCACCACGACGCCCGGGGCGAGCGATGGCATCGGAGGAGCGGTCGAGCCATCGGCTCCCAGCGGCGTGGCGTTCACGACCACGTCCGTCCGCATGCCTTCCACGGACTCGAACGGTACGACCTCGATGTCGGGGCCGGTGCCCTCGACCGCCGCCCGCAGATCCTCGGCCCTCGACACCTCCCGCACCGCGACCCGGAGCTCGCCGACCCCCCCGTGCGCGAGGGCCAGCGCCACCGCCCGGGCAGCGCCACCCGCGCCGAAGACCAAGGCCGATCGCCCGGCGGGGTCCATGCCCACATCGCGTCGAAGGAACCGGTCGAACCCCGGTGCGTCGGTGTTGTGCCCGTGCAGGCGATCGCCGACGACGACGAACGTGTTCACCGCTCGCAGGCGTCTCGCGTCGTCGGACAGCTCGTGGGCGAGCTCGGCGCTCTCGGTCTTGTGCGGCATCGTGACGTTCGCGCCACGGAACCCCAGGCTCACGAGTCCGTCGGCCGCCGCGCGCATCGCACCGGGAGCCACCGGCAACGGCACGTAGACCCAGTCCATGCCGAGCGAGGCGAACGCCGCGTTGTGGATCGCCGGCGAGAGGCTGTGCTCGACGGGCCAGCCGATCACGCCCGCGACGTGGGTCGCGCCACCGATCGGCGAACCCGAAACCGGATCAGCCGAGGCATTCATCGACGTTGGTCAGGTGCTCGTCGTAGGTCACGGCGAACCGGTGACCACCGTCGTCCCCGCACAGCACGTAGTAGTAGTAGGGCGTCTCGGCCGGGTTCAGTGCGGCCTTCAGCGACCAGAGGTACGGGCTCGCGATGGGGGTCGGCGGCAACCCCGCACGCAGGCGGGTGTTGTACGGGCCGTCGGTCTCGATGTCAGCCGTCGAGAGCTCGCCGTCGGGCGTGGGGTCGTCGTAGAGCAGCGTCGCGTCGATGCCGAGCGCCATGCCGTCGCGCAGCCGGTTGTAGATCACCCCTGCGATGAGCGGCCGGTCCCGCTGCACGGCAGCCTCCTTCTCGATCATCGAGGCGATCACGACGACCTCGTACGGGGTGACACCGAGCGCGTGGGCATTGTCCCAGGGAAGATCCGCCGTCTCCTCGGTGAATTGGTTCAGCAGCCGCTGGATCACTGCGTCGGCATCGTCGCGCCTGGGGATGCGGTAGGTCTCGGGCCACAAGAATCCCTCGAGGGGCGCGTTCGCTCCGAGGGCGGGTGGGCGGTCGAACGTTCCCTTCTGCACCCTCGTGAGGAATTCGTCGGCGGGGATACCGAGGGAGCCGTCCACGGCCTCGGCGATCTGCGTGATCCGGAAGCCCGGCGGGATCAGCAGATCGGCTGTCGGGATCTTCTTCGGCGCGGTCGTGAGCACCTCGACCGCCTCGTCGAGCGTCATCTGCGTCGAGAGCGGATACGTTCCCGCTCGAAGCTCCCCTGCCTTCCCCGTGCCGCGCATCAGCAGGTTCCCCACGAAGCCACCGCATGGGATCACTCCCTCCGACGCGAGCCCATCGACGACCTGCTCGGCGGTCGCCCCCTCGTCGACCGTGAAGGCCACCTCGCGGGCAGGGCCGCTTCCCGCTCCTTGGCACCCTTCGTAGTAGCGGCTGGCCATGACCAGGGCGCCGACGATCCCCGCCAGCGCAACGAACAGAACCAGCAGGGAGGTCCGTCGCGGACGGTCGTGACGCACATGGCGGTCGGCCCGGCGGGGCGTCGTCGTCTGCATCGGCTCCCGAGGATACCGGTCACCCGGTGTGGAGGTGTGTCATCGGTGCGCATCGAGCCAGGCGCCGAGGATGACCACGGCGGCGCTCTGGTCCACCACCTCGCGCCGCCGCTTGCCGAAGACCCCGGCCTCGCGCAGGCCGCGCTCGGCTTCCACGGTGCTCAGACGCTCATCCTGCAGCTCGACCGGCACGGAGACCATGCTTCTCAAGGCGTCGACGAACGCCTCGGCCTGGAGGGCGCGCGGCCCCGACGCCCCCGACATCGACCGGGGGTGGCCGACCACGATCGCCGAGACGTCGAGGTCTCGGACGAGGGCCGCGACCGCCTTGAGCTCACCCGGGGGTTGCCCCACCCTGATCGTGCCATGGGCAACGGCAACGAGACGGTCGCGATCGCAGATGGCGACCCCGATCCGGGCGTCGCCCAGATCGAGTCCGAGGACCCTGCCCGGTGGCTCGGAGGAGGTGGTTCCGGCATCGGTAGTCTGGTTCATATTAGTTGCCCGCGAGCAACTCCCGCAGACGGGCCGGGATGCCCTCGACCGCGGGCGTGACCTGCTCGGCGAGTTTCCCGCCCGCGAAGCCGAGAACGGGCTTCCCGCCGGACCCCCCGCCGATCGCTGCCGCCGCGTCCTGAAGCAGGGCCGGCGCGGTCACGCCTCGATGCGTCAGCGGTTCCGAGCACGCGGCCACGAGCAGCGCCTTGCCTCCGTGGGCCGAGCCGAGCACGACCGCTGATTCCCCGCCCAGCTTGTCGACCACCTTCTGCGCGAGCCCCCTGAGGGTGTCCGCGTCGGCCGCCGCCACGGTATGCACGAGGCGCACTCCGTCGATGTTCACCGCGGTCGCAACGATCTCGTCGACCTGCCCGGACGCGCGCTGCTGCGAGAGCCGGCCGAGCTCGTTCTTGAGACGCTTGTTCTCCTCGACGACCTTCGCCGCGTGGTCCAGGGCGGCGGTGGCGTCCTTGCTGCCGAGTGCCCGCACGAGCCCCCGCAGCAGCTCGCGCTCGGCGTTGATCTCGCGGAGGGCGTCGGGTCCCACGAGCGCCTCGACCCGGCGCATGCCCGACCCGATCGAGCCCTCGTGAAGGATGCGGAGCACGCCGATGCGACCGGTACGTTCCACGTGCGTTCCGCCGCAAAGCTCACGAGAGTAGTCGCCGATCTCCACGACACGCACCACATCGCCGTACTTCTCGTCGAAGAGCATCGTGGCGCCCAGGGCCTTGGCCTCATCCATCGACGTCTCGAAGATGTTCGGGGCGTCGTCGCGCGCGAGCAGCCGGTTCGCCTCGAGCTCGGCCTGTTCCAAGACGTCGATCGGCACCGCCGACGGGTTGGGGAAGTCGAACCGCAGGCGCCCGGGCGCGACGAGCGAGCCCGCCTGACGAGCGTGCTCGCCCAACATGTGCTTGAGGGTCCAGTGCACGACGTGCGTCGAGGTATGCGCGCGGGCGGTCGCCTCGCGGCGTTGGCGATCGATCTCGGCGATCGCGTCTTGACCGGCGCGAACCTCACCCGATTCGACGATGCCGACGTGCATGATCGAGGTCGGTCCGGCCCACTGCGTGTCGCGCACGCGCACCGAGCCGGTGTGGGTGCGGATCTCGCCGTGGTCCCCGACCTGCCCGCCGGCCTCGGCGTAGAACGACGTGCGCCCCAGGAATACCAGCACCTCATCGCCCTCGTGGGCCGATTCGAGCTCCCCGCGTTCGGAGTCCAGGAGCAGCGCGATCGGCGACTCGGCCTCAGGTTGGGCGTAGCCGACGAACTCGGTCGGTGGCGCCGCACCTGCGTCGAGGCCGATCTCGACCTTCTTGACGGCCGCCCGGGCCCGGGTTCGCTGCTCCTCGAGCAGCTCGCGGAACCCCTCCTCATCGACATCCAGTCCCGCGTCGGCCGCGAGCTCTGCGGTGAGTTCGATCGGGAAGCCGAACGTGTCGGAGAGTTTGAACGCGTCGGCGCCGCCGATGCGATCGCCTTCAGCACGGGTGCGTGCCTCCTCGAACAGCACCATGCCTTGACGCAGCGTGGCGCTGAAGCGCTCCTCTTCCGACCCCAGCACTTGTTCGATGAACGCCCTGTTCTCCACGAGCTCCGGATAGGCGTCGCCGAACCCCTCGACCACCACACCGACGAGGGGGCGCAGCACCTCGCGCTGCACGCCGAGCTGACGCGCGCTCGAGACCACACGCCGCAGCATGCGGCGAAGGATGTACCCCCTGCCCTCGTTGGAGGGCTGCACGCCGTCGGCCACCAAGAAGGCCGTTGCGCGGGCGTGCTCGCCGATCACCCGGATCGCGATGTCGTGGCGCTCGTCTGCTCCGTAGTGCTTGCCCGAGAGCGACTGCACCTCGTCGAGCAGGGGCGCGAACAGATCGGTCTCGAAGAAGCTGCCAGCATCCTGGAGGGCGACGGCCACCCGCTCGAGGCTCGAACCCGTATCGATGTTCTTGGTCGGAAGGTCACCGACGATCTCGGCGTGCTCGTCGACCTGGTGCTGCATGAAGACGAGGTTCCAGATCTCCATGAAACGGTCCTCGTCGACGTCGGGGCCGCCGTCGGGTCCGTACCGAGATCCGCGGTCGACGAAGATCTCCGAACACGGTCCTGCGGGCCCGGCGGCATGCGTCCACCAGTAGTTGTCGGTCTTCCCGCGCCGCACGATGCGTTCAGCGGGCAGGCCGAGGTCCTGCCAGATCGCGATCGCCTCGTCGTCATCGTGATAGACGGTGACCCACAGCCGCTCCCGGTCGATGCCGTAGCCCTCCGTAACGAGCTCGAGGCCCCACGCCGCAGCTTCGGCTTTGAAGTAGTCGCCGAACGAGAAGTTGCCGAGCATCTCGAACATCGTCAGATGACGGTCGGTGTGCCCCACGTTCTCGATGTCGACCGCCCGGAAGCACTTCTGCACGCTCGTCGCCCTGGCGAACGGCGCCTCGGCCTGACCGAGGAAGTAGGGGATGAACTGGATCATGCCGGCGCCGGTGAGGAGCAGACCCGACTCCGGCGGTGCGATCAGCGACGACGACCGGACACGCGTGTGACCCCGTTGTTCGAAGAACGACAGGAACGACGCACGGATGCGGGTGCCTTCCACGGAGCGAGTCTATCGGCGTGACTCGTCGAGGCCGGACTTCTGACGAAGCTCGGCCTCGCGCTCGTCCATCGCCCGCTTGCCTTCCTGGATCGACTCGGAGACGAGCTTGGAGAGGTCCATCAACCCGCCCTTGGCCTCGCGCGCGAGGGTCTGCGGCGCGACCCGCTTCGCCTGTTTGCGGGTCCACCGGCTGGCGATGACCGCGCCGGTCGCCCCGGCACCGAGGCCGAGCGCGACCCAGAAGCCGCGCTTCACTTCTTCTTGCCCCGTGCCCTCGCGAAGCCCTGGCGAAGGCCGGCGCCCATGCTAATCACCTTCACGAGCGGGCTCGCCGCGGCCTGCTCGACCAGTCCTGAGAGCTTCTCGACCCGCCCCACGATGTCGTTGGCGCTGACGAGCATCGTGTCGACGCGGTCGAGTTCGCGGTTGGCCCGCTCGACCGAGCCTTTGACCTCGCGCAGCAACGGCACGGTCTCCTCGCGCATCGTGTCGATCGTCATCTTGGTGCTCTCGAGCACGCGGAACGTGTTCAGCAGCACCACGCACAGGGCGAGCACGAGCAGGCCCCAGAACGCCGCCAGGATGATGAGGGCGGTGTCGCCGGCCGTCAGGGCGAGGAGCGTCATGATCGAAGCCTCCGTGGGTCGTGGTCGCGTGAAGGTTCCCTAGCCTACCCGACGCCTTCGCCCGCCCGGCAGCCGAACCTCACTCGCGGCCTGCGTCGACCGGACGCCCCGATCCGGGCGCACGTTCCAGATCTTCCCCTTGCCCCGACGGCACGTAGTAGCGCCGTTGCGAGGTCCCCGCGGGGCGATACGGCTGTTCGACGGCATGGTCCGGGAAGTCGTGAGGGTACCGGTAGCCTTTGCCGTGCCCGAGCTGTTTCGCACCCCGGTAGCTCGCATCGCGCAGGTGGAGTGGGACCGGCTCCCCCGAGGGCGCATCCTCGAAGGCCGCGTTGACGGCCGCGTACACGCTGTTGGATTTTGGCGCCGTGGCCAGGTAGATCGTCGCGTGCGCGAGGTTCAGCCTGACCTCGGGAAGGCCGACGTGCTCCACCGCTTGCGCAGCCGCCACGGCCACCTCCAGCGCCCGGGAGTCGGCCATGCCGATGTCCTCGCTCGCGTGCACGATCAACCTGCGAGCGATGAACCGCGGGTCCTCCCCCGCCTCGATTATGCGGGCGAGCCAGAACAGGGCGGCGTCGGGATCGGAGCCTCGGATCGACTTGATGAAGGCGCTGATCACGTCGTAGTGAGCATCGCCTTGTCGGTCGTACACGATCGCCTTCTTCTGCACGGCGTCGGCGGCGACCTCGCGGGTGATCTCGACGGATTCGGCCGCCCGCGCGGCTTCGGCCGCGGCATCGAGCCCGGTCAGCGCCACGCGGGCGTCGCCCCCGGCCACGGTCACCAGGTGTTCCAACGCGTCGTCGGCGATCGTGAGCCCCGAACGTCCGAGCCCGCGATCCTCGTCTGCGAGCGCACGCCGGAGCAAGGCCCCGACGGCCTCGTCATCGAGGGGCTCGAGACGCAGCAGCAGGCAGCGGGAGAGCAAGGGCGTGTTCAGCGAGAAGTACGGATTCTCGGTGGTGGCGCCGATCAGCGTCACGGTGCCCTCCTCGACGGCGGGCAGCAACACGTCCTGCTGCGCCTTCGACCAGCGATGCACCTCGTCGACGAAGAGCACCGTGCGGAACAACCCACCCCGCGCGCCGTCCATGACCTTGCGAGCGTCGGCGACACCGGAGTTCACCGCTGAGAGCTGGATGAGCTCTGCCCCCACGGCGTCGGCGAGCAGGTGAGCCAGCGTGGTCTTGCCGGTGCCCGCCGGCCCCCACAAGATGATCGACGGCAACGTGCCTCTCGACAGGATGCCACTGAGGGCCCGGCCCTCTCCGACCAGATGGCCCTGACCAACGAACTCCTCGAACGCTCGGGGGCGCATGCGCGCCGCGAGCGGCACGTCGCCCACGTCAGCCCTCCCGAGCGCTGCCGCTGCCGCGGTCCGTCTCGGACTCGGCGGTGAGCGCGAGCCCGAGTTCGCGCAGCTGCACATCGTCGACCGGGGAGGGCGCGCCGGTGAGCGGGTCGGTGCCGGATTGGGACTTGGGGAAGGCGATCACGTCGCGGATCGCGTCCTTGCCGGCCAAGATCATCACGAGCCGGTCGACACCCATCGCGATGCCGCCGTGCGGCGGCGCCCCGAGGGCGAGCGCCCGGAGCAGATGCCCGAACTGCTCCTCGGTCTGGTCGGGCGTCAGTTCGAGGATCTCGAAGACCTTCCGTTGGATCGCGGGGTCGTGGATGCGGATACTGCCGCCTCCGATCTCGAACCCGTTGAGGACGAGGTCGTAGCCGCGGCTCCTCGCCGATCGCGGCTCGAGGTCCTCGGACGCGGGCGCGGTGAACGGATGGTGGACCGAGACCCACCTGTCCTCCTCGTCGCTGTACTCGAACAAGGGCGGCTCGACCATCCAACAGAAGGCCCACGCGTCGTCGGGGATCAGGTGCAGCCGACCCGCGAGGTCGCGCCGGAGCCCGTCGAGCGCCACGTTGGCTCGATCCTCGCGGTCGGCGACGATGCACACGAGGTCGCCCTCGGCGGCGCCCGTGTGCTCGAGCACGCCCGCGATCTCCACGGGCGAGAGGAACTTCTCCACGGGTGAGCGGACGGCGCCCGCGGCTTCGACGGCGATCCACACCAGTCCCGCGGCACCCCTGCCCTTCGTGTCGTCGATCAGGCGATCGAGTTCCTTGCGCGAGAACGAACCCGCGCTGGGCGCCGAGAGGGCCCTGATGGCCCCGCCGTCGGCGAGCACCGTGGCGAACGCATTGAACCCCGTCTCGGCGAACACGGGTGCGAGGTCGACGAGTTCCATGCCGTAGCGCAGGTCGGGCTTGTCGGTCCCGTACCGGGTCATCATCTCCGCGTACGTCAGGCGTGCGAACGGCGTGGCGACCTCGGCACCGACGGTCTCGCGCACGATGCGGGCGTACAGGGGCTCGATCAGGGCGATCAGGTCTTCCTCGGTGACGAAGGACATCTCCACGTCGAGCTGGGTGAACTCGAACCCACGGTCGGCGCGCGACGCCTCGTCGCGCAGACACCGGACGATCTGGTAGTACCGATCCTGCCCGCCGATCATCAGCAGCTGCTTCAACTGCTGGGGCGACTGGGGCAGCGCGTAGAACGTGCCCGGCCACAGGCGGCTCGGTACGAGGAAGTCACGCGAACCTTCCGGCGTCGATCGTGTCAGGATCGGCGTCTCGATCTCGACGAAGCCCGCTCCGTCCATGTGCTCGCGCATCAGTCGCACGATCTGGGCCCGCATCGCGAGCACCTTGGTCATCTCGGGCCGGCGAAGGTCGAGGTACCGATACCGAAGGCGCAGGTCTTCCCCCGCCTCGATGCGATCCTCGATCGGGAACGGGGGCGTCTCGGACGCGTTCAGCACCTGGAGCGTCGTCGCCGCCACTTCGACCTCCCCGGTCGCGAGGTCGGGATTCTCCATACCGGCGGGTCGCGCTCGGATCGCCCCGGTGATGCGCACGACGTCTTCGGCACCGAGCCGCTGAGCCGCAGCGTGCGCGTCCGGCGCGTCCTGGGGATGGAACACCACCTGCACGGCCCCGGCTCGATCGCGCAGATCGATGAACGTGACGCCGCCGTGGTCTCGGCGGTGTCCCACCCATCCACACACCGTGACGGTTGCACCGGCATCGCCCGACCGGAGATCGCCGCAGGCGTGCGTGCGCATCGTCGTGCGCATCGTTGGTTGCTGCTCAGGCGTCATTCGTCCCGTCCGTCCAGTCCTCGAGCCTCATGAGCCACCGCGCGGCGTCGCTTCCCGGCACGGTCTTCTGCACACCGTCGACCAATCGTCGCAGCGTGACGGCGCCCTCAGCGATCTCGCGCTCGCCCAGGATCGCCGCGAACTCTGCACCGGCTCGGTCCGCCATCTTGAGCTGCGCCTTCAGGGGCCGTTCCTCGAAGACGCCCGCCGCCGCGACGCCCGCCGATCGGAGCTCCTGCACCAGCCCCGGCCCCGCCCGGCTCGCGTCGGCGCCGATCGAAACCACGAAGCACCGGGGCGTGCGCGCCGGCGGCACGGGAAGCCCCTCGCCCTCCATCGCCAGCAGCACGCGATCGAGGCCCAACGCGAAGCCGACACCCGGCGTCGACGGACCCCCCAGTGCCTCGGCGAGACCGTCGTATCGGCCGCCGGCGTTCACCGTGCCCGCCTTGTTGGCAGCGAGCACTCCGGACTTCCACTCGAAGGTCGTCCTCGTGTAGTAGTCGAGTCCACGCACTAGACGAGGGTCGAGCACGTAGGCGACTTCGGCGGCGTCGAGTCCCTCTCGCACCGCGGCGAAATGCTGCGCGCACGCGTCGCACAGATGCTCCGTGATCGCTGGGGCCGCACGCACGAAGTCCTTGTCGCCGTCGACCTTGCAGTCGAAGACCCGCAACGGATTGATCCTCAGCCGGGTGCGGCAGTCCGCGTCGAGCTGGTCCGTGAACGACTCGAGGTACGCGACGAGCCGCTCTCGATAGCCCGGGCGGCAGACCTCGTCGCCGATCGAGTTGAGGTGCAGCGCGATGTCTCGCAGCCCGCGCGCCCGCGCGAACCGGTCCCCCAGCACGATGACCTCGACGTCTGCTCCCGGCGCGCCGGTGCCGATCACCTCGATGCCGAACTGGCGAAACTCTCGCATGCGTCCGGCCTGTGGGCGACCGTGTCGGAACTCGTTCGCGATGTAGTAGGCCTTGAAGGGATTTGGCAGCGACTGGGCGTGCGAAAGGTAGGCGCGAACGACGCCCGCCGTGCTCTCGGGTCGAAGGGTCACCGAACGACCCTTCTTGTCTGCGAAGGTGTACATCTCCTTCGTGACGACGTCGGAGGTCTCCCCTGAGGTTCTCGAGAACAGCTCGGTGGTCTCGAACGTCGGGGTTTCGACGTATCGGTACCCGAAGAGCCTCGCGATGCGATGAGCCTCATCGTAGAGGCCGAGCATCGCGTCGGCTCGATCGGGCAGCAGGTCCTGCGTGCCGCGTGGCGGCGTGAGCTCCATCAGACCGGCTCCCTCAGGAACGGGTTCGACGCCCGTTCGCGCCCGACGGTCGTCGTCGGCCCGTGCCCGGGCAGCACCGCCACCTCGTCGGGCAGCATCAGGAAGCGTTGCAGGCTCGCTCGCATCGCCGCAGGGTCGGAGTTCGGGAAATCCGATCGGCCGACCGACCCCGCGAAGACGAGATCTCCCGAGCAGAACGCCTCATCGGCTTCGATACGGAACGCGCAGTGTCCGGGCGTGTGCCCGGGCGTGTGCATGACCGTGATCTCCAAGCCTGCGAGGCGTAGCACGTCGCCGTCGTCGATCGTGCGCAGCTCCTTGACCGGGGCCAGCGGGTTCTCGAAACCGGCCCTCCATGCCGCCTCGTCGGTGAATGCCACGGCATCGGCCCCGTGCACGAACAAGGGCACCTCGCCCGCGAAGTTCCCGGCCTCGCCGACGTGGTCGCCGTGGGCGTGCGTCGCGAGCACGGCCACCGGGGTCTTGTTGGCCGCCTCGAGCACACGGCGCACGTCGGAGGGCGAGAACCCAGGGTCGATCACGACCGCTTCCTCGCTCCGATCGGCCGACAGCAGCCAGCAGTTCGTCCCGTACGGATTCGCGTTGAAGACATCGAGCCACATCAGGCCGCCCATGCTAGCTGAGACCCGCAGACCGGCCGCCGGCCGCCTAGAGCGACGCGGAGTCGAGCACCAACGTGACGGGACCGTCGTTGGTGAGGCTCACCTGCATGTCGGCACCGAACACGCCCCGGCTCACCGGGAGCCCGCGTCGCTCGAGTCCATCGGCCAGCGCGTCGACGAGCCCGGCTGCGATCGCTGGCTCGGCGGCGTCGGTCCACGACGGGCGACGCCCCTTGGTCAGATTCGCGAACAGGGTGAACTGCGAGATCACGAGCACCTCACCCGCGACGTCTGCCAGGGCGAGGTTCATCTTGCCGTCGGCGTCGGCGAAGACCCGCACGGTCGAGATCTTCTCGGCGAGGCGCTCGGCCTCATCGGCGCCATCAGCATGGCCGACACCCACCAGCAGCAGGAAGCCGCGTCCGATTCGAGCGACCGTGTCACCGTCGACCGTGACCGACGCACCGGCGACCCGTTGGAGCACGACTCGCATGTGTCAGGCTCGAGGGTCAGCTCGGCACGACTCGGTAGGCGTCGTACACGCTTTCCACGCGCTTCACCGACGCCAGCACGCTCGACAGATGCGCGATGTCGGCGAGCTCGAACGTGAACCGCAGCCGCGTGATGCGATCCTTTCCGGTCGTCGAGGTGGCCGACAGGATGTTGACGTGGCCGTCGGAGAGCACGGTCGCGACGTCGGAGAGCAAGCGCGTGCGATCGAGCGCCTCGACCTGTATCGCCACGACGAACGAGGTCGATTTGCCTTCGGCCCAGGTGACGTCGATCAGCCGCTCGGGCTGCTGGCGGAGCGACGTGACGTTCGGGCAGTCGGTGCGATGCACGCTGACACCTTGTCCCTTGGTGACGAAGCCGAGGATCTCGTCGCCCGGCACCGGCGTGCAGCACCGGCTGAGCCGTACCCAGACATCGGGAAGCCCACGGACGACGACCCCCTTGGAGACGTCGTCACGTCCGCCCAACCGCACCGGTCGCGCGAGCGGCACCTCGGCGACGTCCTCGTCCGTGTCGCCGCCGACCAGGCGAGATACCCGTGCCACGATCGACTGCGGAGAGACGTGGCCTTCGCCGACGGCGATGTAGAGCGCCTCGAGGTTCGGATACTTCAGTTCCTCGGCGACCGTGCCGAGCGACTCGGTGGTCGCGAGGCGCTTGATCGGCAGGTTCTGCTTGCGCATCATGCGCGTGACGGCTTCACGTCCCTGTTCGAGCGCGTCCTCTCGACGGCCTCGTGAGAACCACTGGCGGATCTTGGAGCGGGCTCTCGTCGTCTTCACGAACTGCAGCCAGTCCTGCGAGGGTCCTTCACCTTGGGCCCGCGACGCGAGGATCTCGACCGTGTCACCGGTGCGCAGCTCGTAGTCGAGCGGCACGAGCTTGCCGCCGACCTTGGCGCCGATCGTGCGGTGTCCCACGTCGGTGTGGATCGCGTAGGCGAAGTCCACGGGCGTGGCACCGGCAGGAAGGTTCACCACGTCGCCCTTCGGAGTGAAGACGAAGACCTGTCCTCCGTACAGGTCGATGCGCAGCGAGTCCATGAACTCGCGTGGGTCGGCCATGTCCTTCAGCCAATCCATCATCTGACCGAGCCATGCGGCCTCGGCCGAGGCCGCCTTGGCTTGCTTGCTGCCTTCCTTGTAGCGCCAGTGCGCTGCGATGCCGAACTTCGCGGTGCGATGCATGTCCCGGGTGCGGATCTGGATCTCGAGCGGCTTGCCACCCGGCCCCACGACCGTCGTGTGCAGCGACTGGTACATGTTGGACTTGGGCATCGCGACGTAGTCCTTGAACCTGCCCGGGATCGGCTTCCACAGGGAGTGCACCGCGCCGAGTGCTCCGTAGCAGTCGCGCATCGAGTCGACGAGGATCCGCACGCCGACGAGGTCGTAGATCTCGTTGAACTCCTTGCCGCGGATGACCATCTTTTCGTAGATCGAGTACAGGTGCTTCGGGCGACCTTCCACCTCGGCCTTCACCCCGAGCTCCTTGAGCTTCGCGCGTGCCTCGGTGGTCACCTGCTCGATCAACGCCTGTCGCTCACCGCGCCTGGCGGCGACCAGACTCGCGATCTCCCGGTACGGCCCGGGGTGCAGCGTCTTGAACGACAGATCTTCGAGCTCCCACTTGATCTCCTGCACACCGAGTCGATGTGCGAGGGGGGCGTAGATCTCCAGGGTCTCTGTGGCGATGCGTCGCTGCTTCGCCTCGGGGAAGATGCCCAGGGTGCGCATGTTGTGGAGCCGGTCGGCGAGCTTGATCAGGAGCACGCGGATGTCCCCCGCCATCGCCACCATCATCTTGCGGACGTTCTCGGCCTGTTCTTGCTCACGTGAGTGCAGATCGAACTTCTCGAGTTTCGTGAGACCGTCCACGATGCGGGAAACTTCAGGCCCGAACCCCTCTTCGATCTCCTCGACCGTCGTGGGCGTGTCCTCGACGGTGTCGTGCAGGAGCGCTGCCTCGAGGGTCGTGGTATCGAGCCGCAGATCGGCCAGGATGCTCGTCACGGCCACGGGGTGGGTGATGAAGTCCTCGCCGGACTTGCGCTTCTGGCCCTCGTGGGCGGTCTCCGCGAAGGCGTAGGCACGGGCGATCTCGCGCGTGTCAGCCTTCGGGTTGTACGAACGAACCTTCTTCAAGACCTCGTCGATCGGCGAGCGTTCCCCACCGTCACCTCGGCGAAGGCGCGGCCTCGGGATGTTCGGCAGGCGGCCGCCGCGGCGCTGCTGAGACTGCGCCGCAGCCTCCGGCTCTGCGACGACGGCTCTGTTCGCGTCGGTGGTGTCGTCGGGAGTGTTCATGAGCGCCTCGTGACGCCAAGTCTACGAGATGCTCCTGCCCGGGCCGCTTCGGCGGGAGCTGGAACGGTGCCGCGCGAAGGGCGGTCGGTCAGTAGTGGATCAAGGTGTACAGCTCGTGCTCGACCAACCGATCACGCCCGTGCAGGAAGTCGAGCTCGATCACCGTGGCGATGCCGCACACCTTGCCGCCGACCTGTTGCACGAGCGACGCCGCAGCCTTGGCCGTGCCGCCCGTCGCCAGCACGTCGTCGACGATCAGCACGCGCTCGCCCGGGTTGATGCCGTCGACGTGCAGCTCCAGCGTGGCGGTGCCGTACTCGAGTTCGTAGTCCTCGCCGACCGTGGCGGACGGCAGCTTGCCATGCTTGCGGATCGGGACGAATCCGGCGCCGAAGTGGTAGGCCACTGGCGAGGCGATGATGAACCCGCGCGCTTCGATGCCGACGACCTTGTCGACGTTGCCTCGGCCGAACCGAACGACGATCAGATCGGTGATCGTCGAGAACGCGATGGGATCGGCGAGCACGGGCGTGATGTCCTTGAAGACGATGCCTGGTTCCGGGAAGTCGGGTATGTCGCGGATCAAGCCCTTGATCTGTTCGATGTCCACTTCGTCCTCCACGTTCCGGTGAAGCCGTTCCTCGACGTTGGCTGTGCGGGGGTTATCTGCGCTTCCGTTTCGCGGGCGGGCGCCGCTTGCTCTTCGGACGCGGCCGCGCGCTCGAGCGTGCCGTAGCCGACCTCGCCGCCGCATCGGACGTGAGGGCCGTCGCGGCGGTCGCGCCGGGGGTCGCTTCCTCGCCGGGAGAACCCCGCCGATGGGCGGTGCGCCGCGCCTCCATCTGCTGGTAGCGCTTCTCCCGCATCTTGAGCACCGCCAGCAACGGGGCTGCCAGGAAGATCGACGAGTACGCACCGATGGCCACGCCCACGAACATCGCGAACGCGAAGTCCTTGAGCGTCGCGCCCCCGAACAGCAGCAAGGAAAGGATCGGCAGGAGCACGACCAGCGAAGTGTTCACCGAACGCATCAGCACCTGGTTCAGCGACAGGTCGACGACACCGACGTACCCGAGGCGAGCGACGAGGACGGAAGACTCGGTGTTCTCCTTGATCTTGTCGTAGATCACGACGGTGTCGTAGAGCGAGAACCCCAGGATCGTCAGGATCGCGATCACCGTCTCGGGGGTCACTTCGCGGCCCACGAGCGCATAGATGCCGGCCGTGATGACCACGTCGTGCACGAGGGCGATCATCGCGCCGATGGCCATCTTGGGCTCGAAGCGGATGGAGATGTACAGCGAGATCGCGGCAAGGACCACGACAAGGCCCGTGAGCGCCTGCCGGCGGACATCGGCACCGAAGGTCGGCCCGATGTCTTCCACGCTCACATCGGTGACCGCGATGCCCGATTGGTCCGCGAGGCTCCGCAGGAGCGCATCGCTGTCGCCCGCCTCGGCGAGCGACTCCGTACGGATCGCGATCTGATCGCCGCTCACGATCTGTACCTCGGCCCCTTGGCGACCCGCGTCTGCCAGCAACGACTGGATGTCTTCCACGGTGACGCCCGATCCGAGCGGGTACTGGATCTTCGCACCACCCTCGAAGTCGATCGAGTAGTTGAGGCCGCTGAGGAGCAACCCGATCAGCGACAACACGATGAGCACGCCCGAGAACACGAACCACGTGTTGCGCCGTTCGACGAAGCGGAAGTGCGGGATCGTGTGCCCGCGGTAGGTCTCGAGCGCGTGGTGCAACGTCGTCACGGGCGGGCACCTTCGGTCGCTTCATCCTTCTCGCCCGCGACGCCCGCCTCGAGTCCGAACCCCTTGAGCGAGACGAGGCGCTGGTTCCTGGCAACGAGGAACACGGTCGGACGTTTGAAGAAGTACACGACGAACAGGTCGAGCAACGTCGCGACACCCAGGGTCAGAGCGAACCCGCGGACCGAGCTCACGGCGGTGAGGTAGAGCACGACGGCCGCGATGCCGGCGACCACGTCGGCCGCGATGATCGTCTTGTACGAGCGAGCGAAGGCCGGCTGCACTGCGGCACGCGCGGTCTTTCCCGACCGCACCTCGTCCTTCAACCGCTCGAAGAACACGATGTAGGAATCCGCCGTCACCCCGAGGGAGATCACGAGACCGGCCACGCCTGCCAGGGTCAGCGCGTACCCGAACTGGATGCCTGCGAGGGAGATCAGCGCGATCGCGAGCACGGCCCAGATCGACATGCCGAACCACGCGACGATGCCCAGCAAGCGGTAGTAGAAGAGCAGGTACATGAGGAGGAGCACGAGCCCGACGACGCCTGCGATGATGCCCTGGCGCAGCGACTCCGACCCGAGCGTGGGGCTCACGGTCTGTACCTGTTGCCGTGTCAGTTCGACGGGCAGGGCACCCGCATTCAACACCGTGGCAAGGTCGCGCGCCTCGGCCTCGTTGAACCCGCCCGTGATGTCGCCGGTGCCGCCGGCGATGGGACTCTGGACCGTGGGGGCCGACACGATTGCGCGGTCAACCACGATCGCGATCTGGTTCTGCGGAGGCGGCAACGAGACGGCGGCGGTCGTGGCGTCGGCGAACCGCCCGGTGGCATCGCCCGTCAGCCGGAACTGCACGGTCCATTCCGAACCGGTGGCTCCGCCGAGCACGGCGGTCGCGTCGGCGATGTCGCCACCTACGATCACGGCCGGCCCGAGCCGGAACCGGTTTCCCGCGTCGTCCTCGTAGACGACCGCCTGGTCTCGCAGGGTCGCGAAGGAGCATTCCTTGGCCTCACGCTCCTCGGGGGTCGGGCACGTCACCGGCGTCGCCGCGTACGCGGGGTCTGCGGGCGGCACGATCGCGAGCACCGGACGCTCCTCCAGCCGAGCCGTCTGACCGATCACGTCGAGCAGGCGCTGCTGCCCGGTCGAGCGCTGCCGCTCCTCGGCCGAGGCCCTGTCGATGAAGCACCCGAGATCCTGCTCGGCCGAACTGACCACGCAATACAACGTGTCGACGCTCCGCACGTCGATCTCGTCGGCCGCGGCCTGCGCGTTCGATCTGCTCGCCAGCCCACATGGCAGCTGGTTCGCCCCAAGCGAGAGGCCTGAGAAGGCGGTGGGCGCGGCCGGGGATGGCGAGGCGGACGGTGAGATCGAAGGCTCGGCGGAAGGGGTCGGCGACGGCGACTCCTGCGCATCGTCGGTGGCAGCGCCGCCGTCGGTGACGCAGTAGGTCTGCTCCGTGACGTCGACGCGGAGTGACTCCTGGGCGGCGGTCGCCTCCTTCCGCGAGCCGTAACACTCGAGTTGTTCGCCGGTCTGGCTGACGAGGCAGAACTTGGCGTCGCCGGGAGGAGGTGCCGCCGACGGCGACGGCGCAGCGGTCGCGCCGTCGTCGGCGCGCGGCGCCACCGTGATCGCCGCTTTCCCGGCGCGGGCCAACGCCGCCGTGGGGAAGCACTCCACCTGCGTGCCAGCGTCATCGACGAGGCATGCCTCAGCCACCTGCGAGACCACCGTCAACTCGGCGAACGCGTCGGCGGCCGCCTGCTCGGTCTCGGAGCAGCCGTAGTTCTCACCCTCGGGGCTCACGAGGCAATACCGCTTCTGCGAGCGTTCCTCGATCGATCCCTGCGCGAGGCCGGGGATCTGCACCTCGATCGTCGAGCCGGACACCGCGATGTCGGGTTCGCCGACTCCGAACGCGTCGACGCGGTTCGAGATGTTGGTGCGTGCGCGCTCCATCACCTCGCCGGGCGTGCCGTCGGGCGCGGAGAGGGTCACCGAGACTCCGCCCTCGAGGTCGAGTCCGAGGATCGGCTGTAGGGCCCCAGTCGCGAAGCCGACCAGCGAGGCCAGCGTCAACACCAGCACGAAGATGATCGAGACCCACAGGCCGCGGGTGCGCTTCACGCCAGTTCCGCTCCGTTGACGACGAGGCGGAACCGTGCGTCGAGGCATGCCGCCGCGTGGCGACAGAGCTGCATCCTGCCGAGGAAGATCTCGAAGTACTCCATGACCTGACTGATGCCCGTGTCGATCGTCAGCTCGAGGCTGACCGTGCGGGCAGCGGAGTCTACCCGAAGGAACGACTGCTCCACGGCGTAATTCACACGGTCGTGGATGTCGAGATCGATCTGACCGCTCGTGCGCACTCGGCTGCGATGCACGTCGGACTTGTCGGCGAGGATCACCGCCGCCGACACCGGCGAGACGGCGGTGCCCTCGGCCTCCTCGTGGTTCGCGATCGCAGCGATGATGGGCATCAGGTCGGCCGGAGCCACCGTGTCCCGCAGCGCCTGGTGCACGAGGATCGCCCCGGTCTGCCCATGCGCATCCCGGGCGAGCGCGTTCCCGACATCGTGGAGGTAGCCGGCAACGCAGGCGAGGGTCGCCTCACGCTGACCGTACTCCAGGCGTGCGAGCACCTGATAGGCGATGCGAGCGACCAGGTTCGCGTGCCGGAAACCGTGTTCGGTGAACCCCATCGCGTCCATCACGCGGTCGGCCGACGCGATGAACCTGGAGAGCTCCTCGTTGGCCTGCACGTCCTCGAGCGTGACCGTTGCGGCCTCGTCCCCGCCCGGCGGAGCAGGTTCGACCGGAAGCGGCGCCGGCTCGGGCGTCGTGTCGGAGGCCACGACGGTCGAGCGTTCGACCGACGCTGAGGCCGTGCCGTCGCTGGGCGGAGGCGAGGCGTCGGTCACGTCTTACTCGAACGGCCCGTCCCGGCCGTCGGGCTCGCGATCGCTCACGATGCGGCCGATCCCGGCCCGCACCATGCGGATGCGGGTGCCGGGCGAGATCTCGACGGTCACGACTTCGTTCTCTTCGTCGATATCGGTGATCATGCCGTACACGCCCGAGGTCGTTACGACCTCGTCGCCGATCTCGACGCTCCGGAGCAGTTCCTGCTGCGCTCGAGCTCGGCGCCGCTGTGGGCGGATCAGCAGGAAGTAGAAGACTCCGCCCATCAGAATCAGCGGCGCGAACGCGACCAAGCTGCTCCCGCCCTGCGATTCCTGTGCGAGGAGTTCGAACATGGGGACACCTTTCCTTGTGGTTGCGGGGTGCCGAGGCTGCGCCGACCGGCCGAGTCTACCGCCCCGAACCACTGCCGAGGTCAGAGTGGCAGCGTGCCCGGAGGCAGGGTGCCCAGGTGGCGGTAGGCGCGCTCGGTCGCCACCCTGCCCCGGGGCGTGCGGTGCAGGAACCCGAGCTGAAGCAGGTACGGCTCGACGACGTCCTCGACGGTGTCGGGTTCCTCACCGACCGATGCGGCGAGCGTCGACAGGCCGACGGGTCCCCCTCCGAACCGTTCGACGATCGCCCGGAGGATCGCGTGGTCGAGCCGATCGAGACCTTCATCGTCGACCTCGAAGACCTCGAGACCCGCCCTGGCCACGTCGCCGGTGATCGCTCCGTCATGGCGTACCTCGGCGAAATCGCGGACCCTGCGCAAGAGGCGGTTCGCGATGCGAGGGGTGCCTCGCGAGCGACGAGCGATCTCAGCACCCCCCTCCTCGTCGAGGCGAACTCCGAGGATGCCCGCCGACCGCCCGACGATACGGGCGAGATCGCCGATCGGGTAATAGTCGAGCCGTGGGGAGAAGCCGAACCGTTCCCGCAGCGGAAGCGTGATGCGCCCCGGCCGAGTCGTGGCAGCGATGAGGGTGAACGTCGGAAGTTCGAGCCGGATCGATCGAGCCGTGGGGCCCTTGCCCAGCACGACGTCGAGCACGAAATCCTCGAGCGCCGGGTACAGCACCTCTTCCACCGGGCGCGGCATGCGGTGGATCTCGTCGACGAACAGCACGTCGCCGTCGCCGAGATTCGTGAGGATCGCGGCGAGGTCACTCGGCCGATCGAGCGCGGGTCCGCTCGTAGGTTGGAACCCGGCACCCATCTCGTTGGAGACGATCTGGGCGAGGGTCGTCTTGCCGAGTCCGGGCGGCCCGCTGAACAGCAGATGGTCGACGGGCTCGTCACGGCGGCGCGCGCCGTCGATCAACAACTGGAGCTGTTCTTTGACGCGTTCCTGCCCCACGAAGTCCGTGAGCGACGTCGGCCGCAGGGCCACGTCGAACTCCCGGTCCTCGGGGTCGACGACGGCGGCCTCGATCAGACGATCGTCGTCCACGTCATCGACCCACCCTCTGCAGGGCATCGCGCAGCAGGTCGTCGACCTCACGTCCTTCGGCATCGACGTCTCGGGTGGCCTCTGCGGCTTCCTGAGGCGTGAGGCCGAGCGAGACGAGCGCTTCGCGAACGTCGACGATCGGTCCTCCCTCGTGCGGGAACTCGGCCTCGCCACCGAGCCGGTCGCGAAGATCGACCACCACACGCTGCGCGACCTTCTTTCCCACGCCGGGGACAACCGTGAGCGCATCGGCGTCGCCGGCGATCACGGCGCGGCGGAGTGAGTCCGCGGTCATGGCAGACAGGAAGGAGAGCCCCGCCTTCGGGCCGACGCCGGTGACTCCGGTCAGCAGATCGAAGAGCTCGCGCTCATCGACCGTGGAGAACCCGTAGAGCGTCATCGAGTCATCACGCACCACCATGCGGGTGTGGACGCGGGCCACCCTGCCCACCGCCGGCAGCCTGGCCACGACCGACGTCGGCACGGAGACGTCATAGCCGACCCCGCCGACCGCGAGCACGACGTGGGTCGCACCTTTCTGGACGACGTCGCCCTCGAGAAACGAGATCATCGGGCGCCTCCGGCGCGCGCCGCTGCACGGAGGCGAGACCCGACGAGATGGGTGAGCGCGACCGCGGCAGCGTCGACCGCGTCGGGCTTGGCCGGGAGACCACGGAAGCCGTGCACGCGCTCGAGGGCGTCGCGCACCTGCCGCTTGTCGGCGTTGCCCGCGCCTGTCACCGCGCTCTTGACTTCGGTCGGGCTGTACTCGTCGACGAAGAGGCCTGCTTCGGCAGCCACCACCATCACGGCACCGGTCGCCCTGGCGACCGACATCGCGCTCACTTGGTTGCGGTTGAACGCCACGCGCTCCACGGCCACGCTGACCGGGAGGTGGGCCTCGATCGCCGCTCGCACCGCGTCGGCGAGCATCTTGAGGCGTTCGGCCTCGGACAGGTCGGTTCCGGTGGTCACGGTATCGGCCCACAGCAATGCCGGGCGCCGGCCGTCGCGTGCAACCGCGGCGAGGCCGAGCCTCGCCACACCTGGGTCCACGCCGAGTACACAAGAATCGAACATCTGTTCGCGCAGTCTAGGAGCGAACCCCGGGCCCCGCAATCACCCGATCGAGGAGCATCGAGACCTACAGCGAGGCGAGGACCTCTTCGGGGATGTCGAAGTTCGCGTAGACGTTCTGCACGTCGTCGAGCTCTTCGAGCGCCTCGATCAGGTTGAGCACGTGCTTCGCTTCGCCGCCGTCGACCGGGATCGTCGACTGCGGCACCATCGAGATCTCGGCGGAGAAGACCTCGACGCCGGCCCCCTGCAACGCGTCGCGCACCTGACCGAATGCGGCGGAGTCGCAGACGATCTCCCACGAGCTCTCGGAGTCGCCCAGGTCCTCGGCTCCGGCCTCGAGTGCGAGCTCGAGGAGCTGCTCCTCGTCGGGCGCGAGCGACTTCTCGACCACGACGACGCCCTTGCGCATGAACATGAAGGCGGTCGAGCCAGTCTCACCGAGGTTCCCGCCGTTGCGGGTGAACGCGTGGCGCACCTCCTGGGCCGTGCGGTTGCGGTTGTCGGTGAGCGCCTCGACGTACAGCGCGATGCCGCCGGGCGCGTACCCCTCGTAGCTGATCTCCTCGTAGCGAGCACCGCTGTCGTCGGCGCCGGTGCCCCGCTTGATCGCGCGATCGATGTTGTCGGTGGGCACCGAGAAGCTCTTGGCCTTCTCGACGGCTGAGGCCAGCGTCATGTTCGCGGCGACGTCGCCGCTGCCGCCCTCACGAGCCGCAACCTCGACCGCTCGCAGCAACTTGGCGTATTGATTCGACCGCTTCGCATCATTCGCGGCTTTCTTGCGCTTGATCGTGGCCCATTTGGAGTGCCCTGACATGGTGCTCCCCTCCCCGGGGTCGGTCCTCAGAGCTTCGCGAGCAGGTAGCGGTGCAAGCCCGCTTCGCCGATCAGCTCCGGATGGAACGATGATACGAGCAGGTTGCCTGCTTCGAGCACGACGGGCGAACCCTCGTGTTCGGCGAGCACCCGGACGCCTTGGCCCACATCGGTGATGCGGGGCGCGCGGATGAACACCCCGCGCACGAGACCCTCGATGCCATCGACCTCGACGTCTGCTTCGAACGAGTCGATCTGGCGGCCGTAGGCGTTGCGCTCGACCCCGATGTCCATCACGCCGAACAGCGGTTCTCCGCCCGACACGCGTCGTGCCAGCACGATCATGCCGGCGCAGGTTCCGAACACGGGCATCCCCCTGGCGATGCGTTCTCGGACCGGCGCAACGAGGTCGTAGGCTCGGGCGAGCTTGGCCATCGTCGTGGATTCCCCACCGGGGATCACCAGGCAGTCGACGCCGGCGAGTCCCTCCGCATCGCGCACTTCCACCGGCGTCGCCCCGATGTCGGCGAGCACGCGGGCGTGCTCTCGGAAGTCCCCCTGCAAGGCGAGCACGCCGGCCTTCACGTCGCTCACCCCCCGAGCGTTGAGGTCGTTACCAACCCCGTTCCTGCAACCGGGTCTCGAGTCCTTCGATCTCGAGACCGGCCATCGGATCACCGAGACCGTGCGAGAGCTTGGCGAGCACGTCGGCGTTCTCGAAGTTCGTCGTGGCCTCGACGATCGCTCGAGCCATCGTGGTCGGGTCCTCGCTCTTGAAGATGCCCGAACCCACGAACACGCCGTCGACGCCGAGCTGCATCATGAGCGCCGCATCGGCGGGGGTCGCGATGCCACCGGCGGAGAAGTTTACGACCGGCAGCCGACCATGCTCCCCCACCATCCGCACGAGCTCGACCGGCGCCCCCAGCTCCTTCGCCTTCGTCACGTACTGCTCCGGCCTGAGCGTGGTGACCTCCGCGATCTCGCGCAGGATCGCACGCTCGTGACGCACCGCCTCCACGACGTTGCCGGTCCCGGCCTCACCCTTGGTCCGGATCATCGCTGCGCCTTCCGCGATGCGGCGCAGCGCCTCTCCCAGGTTGCGAGCCCCGCAGACGAACGGCACCGTGAACGCCCACTTGTCGATGTGGAACTCCTCGTCGGCCGGCGTGAGCACCTCTGACTCGTCGATGTAGTCGACGCCGAGCGATTGCAGGATCTGGGCCTCGACGAAGTGGCCGATCCGCGCCTTGGC